>CAYPON010000021.1:11785-17984 GCA_964412315.1 uncultured Anaerolineae bacterium
ATCAAGGTGGGAGCGGTCTCTACCACCGCCTCCAGTAATCGTTGGCTTTCGCGCAACGCCTCCTCCGCCTGTTTCCGACCAGCTTCTGTCGCTTCGGATTCGGCAATCCGTTGGCGCATTTTTTCAGACTCACTTGCGAGCTTCTTTTTGTCCTCTTTCATCATGGCACTCTCCTTGTTGCACTACCACAGATCCGCAAACGTCGGATGTTTTCTCACACACATATGAATTGTAGCACAGAATAGCTTGGCTTTCAAGTTGCTTTGCTAGGAATTTTGGGCTATTATTGCCCAAGTTCCTGCTAAAGGAGGAGGCGTAGAGGTGAAAATCATATCTGTTAAGACATTGGCTTTCAAGTACAAAAGCAAGGTCGGGCGCGATATAGAGGGCCACGCCCATCCTGCGCCGGAGCATGAGGCGATGCAAACGTTGACCATCATTGACAGCGACGAAGGAGTCGAAGGATACTGTTTCGGGGGAAGCCAGGAGGCGGCGCGGGCTGCCGAGCCGGTGCTCCTCGGCGAAGATCCCTGGAACCGCGAGCGCATTTGGCAGCGGCTTCGCCAATACCAACGGTTGGCCAAGGCTGCGCTCTCCGATCACGACATCGGCGTGATAGACATGGCCCTCTGGGATTTGGCCGGGCGCCAGACGGGGCTGCCCATCTACAAGCTGCTGGGAGGCTTCCGCGATAAGGTCCTGGCCTATGCCAGTACTATGTGCGGCGATGATCTGCCTGGAGGGTTAGGCTCACCAGAGGCGTATGCGAACTTCGCCGAGGCTTGCCAGCGGCAGGGCTACAAGGCTTTCAAGCTCCACACCTGGATGCCGCCCTACGGCGCCGACCCCAAACGAGATGTCGCCGCCTGCCGAGCAGTGCGCGAGCATGTCGGCCCCGAAATGCGGCTGATGCTGGACTGCTACCACGATTACAGCCGGGAGGAAGCCCTCTATATCGGCAGGGAGTTGGAGAAACTGGATTTCTATTGGCTCGAGGAGCCAATGAACGAGCACAGCATATCCTCCTATGTCTGGCTGACCAACCAACTGGACATTCCCGTCGTCGGGCCGGAGACAGCGGAGGGCAAGATGTACACTCGCGCTGAATGGATCCTGCGCGGTGCCTCCGACATCAGTCGCTACGATGTACATCACGCGGGGATCACGCCCATGATGAAGGCCATACACCTTTGCGAGGCTTTCGGCGTGCGGCTGGAGGTTCACGGGGGCGGGGCGGGCAATCTGCAAGTCCTCGGCGCGATGGGGATTCCAGGTGAATATTACGAGCGCGGCCTGCTGCATCCTTTCCTCAACTATGAGGAAAGCACGCTCTGGCTGAAAGAGCCGATTGATCCCCTGGATAAGGACGGATATGTGCACATCCCGCAAAAGCCTGGGCTGGGCATGGAGATCAACTGGGAATTCATCGAGGCGAACCGGACGAAATTTGCATAAAATGTTGGTTCGTGGTATACTATTCGCTAGAGTACCAGGAGAAGTGGGCAGCCCCCACTTCTCTTGTTGTCGGCTATATCTTGCTTCCAGGGGGTCTCAGGAGGCCTTGAACTTGATGAAGAACGATTTTCGCATTGCGATCAGCCAGATCTGCAACGAAAGACAACTTCCCAGAGAGGTGGTCATTGCCGCCATCGAGGCGGCGTTGGTCTCCGCTTACAAGAAGAACTTTGGCGCAACGCAGAATATCAATGTCAGGATCGACCCTGATACGGGCAGAGCGCGCGTCTTTGCCATCCAAGAGGTGGTAGATAAGGTTAAGGAGCCTCGCACGCAGATATCTCTGGCGGAGGCCCGGAAACTGGACGCTATGGCCGAGATCGGTGGTACTGTCGAGCAGGAGATGACGCCCCGCGACTTTGGGCGCATCGCTGCGCAGACCGCCAAGCAGGTGATCCTGCAACGCATTCGAGAAGCTGAGCGCGACGCGCTATATAATCAATATGCCGACCGCGAAGGGGAGATCATCAATAGCACCGTGCGCAATGTGGATGAGCACGGCAATGTGATCTTGACCCTCGGCAAAGCCGAGGCGGTTCTCCAGCCGGGTGAGCAGATTCCTAGCGAAAACTATCATCCTGGCCAAAGGTTGCGGACCTACGTCGTTGAGGTGCAAAGAACGAGCCGCGGCCCGCAGATCCTTGTCTCGCGTACCCATCGGCAATTCCTGCGCCGGCTACTCGAGTTGGAAGTGCCCGAAATCTTCAATGGTACGGTGGAGATAAAAGCCATCGCGCGAGAGCCAGGTTTCCGTTCCAAAGTCGCCGTGGCCGCTACGCAAGAAGGAGTGGATCCCGTTGGCTCTTGCGTTGGCGTGCGCGGCGTGCGCATTCAGAACGTCGTTAACGAACTGAACGGCGAAAAGATAGATGTAGTAACCTGGAATCCCGATGTAGGGGCCTTCGTAGCCAATGCTCTCAGTCCAGCCAAGGTGGCTGAGGTTAGAGTGGATGAGTCCACCAAGACGGCCACCGTCGTCGTGCCGGACAAGCAGCTTTCTTTGGCCATCGGTAAGGAAGGCCAGAATGCGAGGCTTGCGGCCAAGCTCACGGGTTGGCGCATTGACATCAAGAGTATCTCCGAAGCGGAGGCAGAGGCCCAGCGGAGGGCTGAGGAAGCTGCCGCGGCCGCTGCGCTAGAGGCCGAGAAAGCAGACGCTCGCGAAAAGGCACGTAAGCTCCTGGAGGAGGCCGAGAGGCTGATTCAGCAGGAAGAAGCGGCTCAGCAACTTGAGGGAATCGCTGCCGAGAAAGAAGCGGGTGGAGAAGCGCCCGAAGCAGCCACTCCGCCCCAGTTGGAGATCGCTGCCGCAGAGCAGGAGGAAGCAGTTCCGCTACAGCCTGTCGAGGCCGAAATTGTCCTGCCGGAGAAGGAGGAGATCGTCAGTCCTGCTCCAGAACAGGTGGCAGAGCCTGTCGTTGAGGGGACATTGGACTGGGAGGGAGAAGAGGAGCTTCCCGACGAGGATTATGATGACAAGAAGCGCAAGTCCAAGACGCAGAAACGTCAGAAAGAGCGTGAACTTGTCTACGACGAGGAGTCGGGGCAGGTGGTTTCGCGGCGCAGACACAAACCAAGCCGCCGCCGAAATGCCTGGGATTCCGACGGTGGGGATAACTAGGATCGGATCATGCGCAGGAAGCACATCCCGCAGCGAACCTGTATCGCTTGTCGTCAGATCGGCAGCAAGAGGGATTTAGTTCGCATCGTTCGTTCACCGACCGGCGTAGTGCAAATTGATGAAACAGGGAAGAAGTCGGGCCGAGGCGCTTATCTCTGCCGTCAAAAGGCTTGTTGGGACAAAGCTCTCAAGGGCAAGCAGTTAGAACATGCCTTGAAGATAACCATCGCCCCCGAAGATATGGAGGGCCTGAGGCAGTTTGCGGCCACCCTTGCGGGGAGCGAACAAGAGGATAGTGAAAATTCATATCAGCGTGAGTGGTCAAGTCAGCACAGCGAATTCTATCAACCATGATGAGGACGCAGAGAACAGCAAAACCGACCAAAGCTAGCGCCAGCCGTGGCCAGCGCAAATACGAGAGAAACAGCGGGAGGAAGATGATGTCTGCCTCTTAAGGTTCATGGCGAGAGGTCAAAACTCCTGGTATTCCCCCCACTGTTTCCCTCAGATGACTGGAAAAACGCTCTCTTGCGCCGCTGGAACAAATACGCGCCAACATGCATCCAACAGTACAGTGCGTCGAGATTCCGGCCCAGTCGCCTCACACCACAGGCTGCTCTAGCAGCACCCAGCTTACGGAGATTCTTCGCGGCGGTCATTGAGTCTCCATTCGGACGTCTTTTTGCAGCGAAGGGTCTCATTCTGGCGAAGTGGAGTGTCCTGCGCGAGCTTTCAGGCTAGAGTCTTCGAGGCCGCAGGCTCAGGGCAGGTTCCTCGCTTTGCTACCTTTAGATGACAACGACCCTGGGCTGCTCGGTGGCTCTTCGATGCAGGATCGCCTGGCCCACTCGCGCGAGGTAAGGAGAGAACCGATGAGAAACGATAACGCCAAGAATACCGGCAAGCGAGAACCCAAACCAGCCTCTGGTGCGCGTCCTGTAAAGGAGCCTAGCGAAGATCGGGGGCGGGCTGCGCGGGATGGCCCTCCACCACAACAACGTAAGAGCGGACGAGATAGCGGGGAACGTCGGTCCGGCGGGCCTCGCACTCCACATCCGAGTCCGGGCCGTCGGAGTGGCAGCGCGAAGAAAGGCCCTGCAGGCGGTCAGGGCAAGGCGGCGGCTGCCGTTGTCACAAAGGAACCTGATTTGCCGAAAGCCCCACCTCCTCCACCCCCTACCCAAGTGCTCGAGATACCAGAGACCATCTCCGTGCGAGACCTGGCGGGGCTTATGAAGCTTTCCCTCATAGATGTGATCAAGCATTTGATGAAGGAAGGCATCATGGCCAACATCAACCAGCAGATTGACTATGAGATAGCCGCCATGGTTGCCGAGGACATGGGTTTCCAGGTCAAGGCCGCCGTTAAACCGGAGCCTGAGAAACCCGAGGTGAAGGAAGAGAAGCCGGCCGAGGTAACGACGCCAAAGCGAGTATACACGGAAGAGGAACAGAAACACCTCGTCCTGAAGCCTCCCGTAGTGACCATCATGGGCCATGTAGACCATGGCAAGACCAAGCTGCTGGATGCCATCCGCGAGACAAACGTTGCCGCGGGAGAAGCGGGTGGGATCACACAGCGGATCGGCGCTTACCAGGTGGAGAAGCAAGGGCGAAAAATCACCTTCCTGGATACCCCTGGCCATGAAGCATTCACTGCTATGCGCGCTCGTGGGGCAAAGGTCACCGATCTCGCCGTGCTGGTGGTGGCTGCCGACGATGGCGTTATGCCGCAGACTCTGGAAGCGATTAGCCACGCTCGCGCTGCCCATGTCCCGATTGTGGTCGCGATCAATAAGATTGATAAAGAGAGCGCGAATCCGGAGCGCGTCAAACAGCAACTCTCCGATGCCGGGCTGGTCGTCGAGGACTGGGGCGGCGATGTGATCTCTGTGGAGGTCTCTGCCAAGACCAAGACCGGGATTGACACCCTTTTGGATATGATCTTGCTGGTGGCGGATATGGCCGAGTTGAAAGCATTGTCGGATGTCCCAGCCAAGGGGACGGTTATCGAAGCGAGCGTGGACCCGACAAAAGGCCCCACGGCGACTGTGCTGGTGCAAGAGGGCACCCTCAAGGTGAGCGATAGCCTGGTGATCGGCAACATCTATGGCAAGGTAAGGGCCATGTTCAACGACAAAATGCAGCGTATCAAGACAGCCCCACCTGCGACACCAGCAGTTATCCTGGGGCTTTCCGACATGCCAGAAGCTGGTATGGCTTTCGAGGTCGCGGCAGAGGAGAAAACGGCACGCGCCCTGGCAGAGCAACGTGCTGCGAAGAAAGAAGAGGAGACCGCCAAGCGGGTTCAGCCTCTTACCCTCGATGAGATCTATGCCCAAATCAAGGCCGGGACTGTCAAAGAGTTAGGGCTTGTCCTCAAAACGGATGTGCAAGGTTCCATTGAGCCTATCGTCAACTCATTGGAGAAGCTGAGTAGCGAAGAGGTCAGGGTTAACATTATCCACAAGGGTACAGGGAATATCAACGAAAGCGATGTGATGCTGGCCGTCGCCTCCAAGGCTATCATCATCGGTTTCGATGTCTCGGTGGCTCCACCGGCTGCCAGAATGGCGGAAACGGAGGGGGTCTCTGTACGTCTTTACGATATCATCTACAGATTGATTGATGACGTGGACAAAGCTCTCAAAGGCATGTTGGAGCCGGAGTACAAAGAGGTGATCATAGGCCACGGTCAGGTTATCGCCACCTTCAGGATTCCGCGCGTCGGCGTCGTTGCCGGCGTCCAGGTCAGCGATGGCAAAGCAGCTCGCAACGCTTTCGTCCGCGTGAGGCGTGGCGAGGAGAAAATCCACGAGGGCAAGGTCGCATCCCTGAAGCGTTATACGGAGGATGCGCGGGAAGTAAACGCGGGGATGGAGTGTGGCATCGGCCTGGAGGGCTTTGAGAAGTTCCAGGTGGGGGACATCTTGGAGTTTTACACCAAAGAGCAGGTCGCTCCGGCTGGTTGAGTGGCAAAGGCTGGTGATGAATCGCTCACTACAAACCGTAAAGCTACAGGAATGAAAGAAAATGAGCACAAAACGACAGAAAAGAATCGGT
>CAYPON010000021.1:18084-21196 GCA_964412315.1 uncultured Anaerolineae bacterium
CGTAAAGCTACAGGAATGAAAGAAAATGAGCACAAAACGACAGAAAAGAATCGGTGAGCTTATCCAGGAAGTGATAAGCGAGCTATTGGAAAAGAAGCTGGAAGACCCTCGGCTGCGAATGGTGACGATCACCGATGCAGAGATCACCCCTGACTTGCGCCAGGCCCGCATCTGGTACAGCGTGTTGGGGGAGCCAGAGCAAATCAAGGCTGCCACCCAGGCTTTGCGGAATGCCGCTGGCTTTATGCGGCGTGAACTGGGGATGCAATTGCGGTTGCGCTACGTGCCCGAGATCGTTTTCAAGAGAGATGACTCCTGGCAGCAGGGGGCGCGCGTTGACGATTTGTTACAACAGATCGCACTCGAGAGCCAAGAGCATGATAGTACCGCCGGAAGCTAAGGAGCTTATTCGGGAGGCGCACCGCATTCTGTTGATCGGCCACGTTATGCCCGATGGGGATGCCATCAGTTCGCTCCTGGGGCTGGGATGGGCCTTGCGTAAACTGGGCAAGGATTGCATCCTGGCCTGTGCTGATGCGCTACCTTGAAGGCGCTACGAGAGCAAGGGCGAATCCCATAGGCCCGAAACACATGGAGTATGAGCAAATTCCGGATATCCGGCATTTTCAACGTGGACAAGCCCGCAGGTATGACTTCGCACGATGTCGTAGTAGCTATAAGGCGGGCCAGTGGCCAGCGGCGCGTCGGCCACGCTGGCACCCTGGACCCTATGGCTACAGGTGTATTGCTGATCTGTCTCGGTCAGGCCACGCGCGTTGCCGAGTATCTAATGGCCGGGCGCAAGGTATATCGGGCACGGATTCACCTGGGCCTGACGACCGACACGTATGATGCCACCGGCCAGGTGCTCTCGCAGGCTTCCACGGTAGACCTATCTCTCGCGGAAATCGAGCGGGGCGCATCGTCCTTTGTGGGGCAGATCAAGCAAAGACCTCCCATGTATTCCGCCATCAAGCAGGATGGTCAGCCGCTCTACAAGCTGGCTCGCCACGGGATCGAAGTGGAAAGGGAAGCCCGCACGGTGGAGGTCTACGATTTTCGGATCGTGGATTGGTCGCCTCCCGTGCTGGCCACGGAGATCACCTGCTCCAAAGGGACGTATATCCGCTCCCTGGCACACGATCTTGGTCAACTTCTGGGCTGTGGAGCACACCTGGCGGAATTGATGAGGATTGCCAGCGGGCCGTTCACGCTGGCCGAGGCGGTACCCCTGTCACGTCTGATGGACAGCCTGGTTGCGGGGAATTGGCAGGAGTACTTATGGCCGTTGGATGTCGCCCTATCTAGCTATCCCGCCTGGACTGTTGATGAGGAAACTGCCAGGCGTATTCGGTGCGGCCAGGCCATACCCGTTGCCTGCTCCTTTGAGGACGCACAGCCTGGCGCGTACAGGCGGGCTTATTCCCAGCAGGGGACGCTTCTCGCTCTCCTGAGATATGATGACTCAAGGAGGAGCTGGCAACCTGATAAAGTATTCGTCAACGACTAGCAGATTCCCATGCGGATTGTAAAGAGCCTGGCAGACGCAAAACCCGACCGAGACAGTATACTCACCATAGGCGCCTTCGACGGCGTTCACCTGGGGCATCAGGCCGTCCTCAAGCAGCTCATCGCGCGGGCGAAGGAAACGAACCGCCTGAGCGGACTGGTCACTTTTCAGCCGCATCCTCGCAGCGTGCTCTCCAGCGCTTCAGAGCCGAGGTATCTCACCACTCTTGAGGAGAAGGCGGCTCTGGTGAAGCAGATCGGCTTGGATCTCCTGGCGGTTTTGCCCTTCACCACAGCCCTGGCAGCGACACCGGCGCAGGAGTTCGTCTCGGCTCTTTACATAAATCTGCGGATGCGTGAGCTTTTGACAGGCCCCGATTTTGCCCTGGGTCGAAATCGAGAAGGAAATGTGTCTGTCCTGCGCGAGATCGGCAAGACCATGGGCTTTACAGTTCAGGTGATAGAGCCGGTTATCGAGGGTGGACAGGCGATCAGCAGCACTTATGTGCGATCCCTGGTGGCAACAGGCCAGGTTTCCGAGGCGGCGCGTTGGCTCGGTCGTTATTACAGCGTCACAGGAATCGTCGTCCCAGGCGTTGGTCGGGGGTGGCAACTCGGCTTCCCGACGGCTAATTTGGCGGTGTCTCAGGAGAAACTGGTGCCGCTCAATGGTGTCTATCCCGTTTTCGCCGAGGTGAATGGCGAGCGCCATGATGCCGTGGCCAATATCGGCGTGCGCCCCACCTTTGATAATGGGCGACACACTATCGAAGTACACCTGTTGGACTTTGCTGGCGATCTGCATGGGCGTATAATGACGGTGCAATTTGTGGCCAGGCTGCGGGCTGAGATGCGCTTCGAAAGGGTATCGGATTTGATCGCCCAAATCCAGCGAGATTGCGACCAGGCCCGCCAGGTCTTGAGAGCAGCCGTTTATATGCCTACGCCTGTAGCGTATCGGATGGACGCCAAGAGGGAAGCCGAGGATGGGTGACACAAGCCTCCCTCCCTATGAGGAGATCGAACATACCGCGGATTTGGCTCTTCGGGTACGCGGTGACACTCTTGAGGAGCTATTTGCGAACGCGGCGCGAGGCATGTTTTACTTGATGTATGGGGATGGGCAGCCGGAAACGGCCACGACAGAGCACGCTGTCCAACTGGAGAGCCTGGATATGGAGACCTTGCTCGTAGACTGGCTCAACGAGCTACTCTACCTGGCAGATGCCTACCAGGAGAGTTTCAACCGCTTCGTTTTCAGCGAACTGCAACCGGCGCGGTTAAAGGTCGAGGTCGGCGGGGGCAAAGCGCCCGCGCTGAAAAAGGTCATTAAGGCTACAACCTTTCACGGTTTATCTATCGAGCGTAGCCGTTCAGGGTATACAGTAGACATAATCTTTGATGTTTGATGGGTCTACGGACCTGACAATTTGCCAAAACCGGTCAGGTCTGGGGAAGGGGACACGTAGTTTTTGCAGGTGCATTTCAGTCCTGGGGCGAAACGAGAAATGCGCCCACAGAGACCCGTTTTCTGGCAGAAAACGGGTCTCTAGGCTGCCGCTGTCCCAAAAGTGAAATGCACCCGTTTTTGCAGGAGGTGTAC
>CAYPON010000022.1:0-20408 GCA_964412315.1 uncultured Anaerolineae bacterium
ACGCTGGGGACAATTGTACAAAAGACTGGGCGCACCACGAACTACACGACCGGCAGAATCACGGTGGTTAGCGCCACGGTGGACGTGGGCTACGGTGGTGGCAGGGTGGCCCGGTTCAGAGACCAGATCGTGACCACCAACATCTCGGCACCGGGCGACTCCGGCTCGCTGGTGACCACGCTGGATGATGTTGCAGTGGGGTTGCTATTTGCCGGTTCTTCCACTGCGACTATTATTAACCAGATCGAGAACGTTCGTTCGCTGCTGAGAGTGGAAGTCGGGGAACAGATTCTTTAGGGACATCGCCAAGCAAAACGTTTCCTAGAACCTATTGACAACTAAGCTCGGAGAGCACGCCAGTGTCACTAATGTCTCCGGGCTTAGTTGTGTTGTAAGGAGAACGCGGCTTGAACAGTTTGGTTTCTCTTCCGCCGGTTTTTACGTATTGCAGGGCTCATCTGATGCTCGCTTGAATCTATCGACTTCGGCCCGTCAGAGTGTCCACACGGAACTACATACCACCTGCCACGAACTATCCAGGGCCTCCGCCAAGTCGCCTTTGTTGAGCGGAGCGGCGCTCCAAACGGATTTTTCGGCGTGGATTGATGCCTGACCTGCTGGTGGGCGCATCAAAGTGGCCGTAATCCACCGGCGAGATGCGCCGGCCTATATCCGTTCCCCGGCAATGCCGCCGAATCCGTTGACAGCATTGTTCCGCTGGGCTAATCTGACTTTGCACAGGCCCTGCATGCTCGGTTAGGGGCTTGCGCAGCGATTCACAATAGGCAGTGCACTACAGACAGAAGGACCAGGTCGGTCGGCACTATCTATTGTAATCAGCCAAAACATAGTGGGGTTGCAACCCAGTTTCTAGATTGCGAACCCACTACATCTAGTATCCCTATGCTCTAGAACACCTATAGGTTGTGTTAATAGGCTATGCGTAATCGCTGCGCACCCCCGTTAGTCCTGAGGTTTGACACGCACAACACGTGTGGTATAATAAAAACAGTAAAGCCCTGGCATTATTGGATCAGCTCAGGGCTGGCCCAGGTGGTCATGGCATTTGATCGGGGATAGTGCCGCGAAGCATCTCCGGCGTCAGACCACCGAGTTGGGTTGCTCTGTGTCGGTATTCAGCAGTGCGTCTGCTGCTGCAAGTCCGAAGCTGCTACCTGTAGGACCAAGATGGGTTCCTCCTACTACATGTAGTATGTCGAGCGACGTTCACGGTGTGTCTGCTTCCCAAGCAGAAAGTCATGGGTTCAAATCCCACCACCCGCTCTTTTTATTTTGCCCCCGTAGTCCTCGTAAGCAACTTGGCCTTCACTGTGGTGTTTAACATAAAAACACAGCAGGAGGGGAAAGATGCCAAAAATACGGATTGTTACGGATAGCGCGTCTGACTTGCCCAAGGCAGAAATGGATAGGCTGGGGATTGTCGTCGTGCCGCTGGTGGTCACTTTCGGGAATGAGACTTATCTCGATGGCGAGTTAGATGCCGAGACCTTCTGGCGCAAAACGGAAACGGTCCATCCCCGGACTTCCCAGCCGCCTGTGGGCGCTTTCGACAAGGTCTTTGCCCCATTGGTGGATGAGGGGGCCGAAGTCATCTGTATCACCATCACCAGCAAACATAGCGGCACCTTTAACTCCGCTTCGACGGCTGCGCAGCGCTTCGGGGGCAAAGTGGTGGTCTTCGACTCCGAGTCGCTATCCTGGGGGCAGACTTTTCTGGCCCAGGCAGCGGGGGAAGCGGCCCGCGAAGGGAAGACATCGGGCGAGATCTTGACCCTCTTGGAGGATGTCAGGAACCGCCTCCGCATCTTTATCCTTCTGGACACCATCGAGTTCCTGGAAAAAGGAGGGCGGGCCGCGAGATTCATTTCGGTCGTGAAACAGGTCGCCCGTCTCTTCAACATCAAGCTGCTGCTGAACATGAAAGAGGGAGAACTGAAGCTTTTGGGAACAGCCAACTCCTTCTCGCGCGGGCTGCTGAGAATGGAACGAGAGATACAGGCCCTTGGCCCTCTGGATCGTGTCGGCGTGATGCACATTCGAAATCGGGAGACAGCGGAGAGGTTTGCCCGAAGCCTGGCGGCCAAGCTCACTCCCCCTCTGCTGGAGGTTCCCAGCCTGGAGACCGGGGCTGCCCTATCTTGTCATGGCGGGCCAGGGGTGGTGGCGGCGGGTGTCGTCCTGCGGCGCTCTTCGTAGAAGCGGCCGGCGTGCCATAGAGGGTTTTTGCTCGTTTACGCTATCCGTGTTATAATTTCCAACCGATGGCTCATGAAGAGTTTATGCGCGCGGCGCTGGAGGAGGCCAAGGATGCTGCCCTGGCTGGGGATGTGCCGATAGGCGCGGTAGCTGTCTGGCAGGGCGAGATCATCGGCCGGGGCCGCAACCGAAAAGAGGAATGGCGAGACCCAACGGCCCACGCCGAAATCCTGGCCTTGCGGGAAGCGGCGCGTCACCGCGGCAGTTGGCGGTTGCCGGATGTGATCCTCTACAGCACCTTGGAGCCTTGTGCCATGTGCGCCGGAGCCATCGTCCAGGCCCGCATCTCGCTGCTGGTCTACGCCGTAGCTGATTCCCAAGCGGGAGCGGCGGGATCCACCTTCGATCTGCTGAGTTCTCCGTATCTCAACCACCGCGTCGCGGTCGTGAGTGGAGTGCTGGCGGACGAAGTGGCAAGCTTGATGGAGAGCTTTTTCCGAAAGCTGCGAAAAGCAGAGAAATGAGAAGCTACTCCGTAAAAAGCTCACCATGTGTGCCTATGATCTCCGTGGTGAAATCGGGGAGAGGTTGCCTAGCTTGGCTGAAGGCGCGGCCCTCGAAATGCCGTAGGCAGCAATGCCTCGTGGGTTCAAATCCCACCCTCTCCGCCTAGGGAGATGGCCGGCACCTCACAGGTGCCGGCCATCTTATTGTTCTCGCAGAGCCTTGATCACACGGGGCAGCATGGGAAGCAGGTCGCCCGCCACCATGCCCGCATCGCCTAGCTTCTGCCGAACCAGCTCTCCAGCCAGCCCATGGATGTAGGCCCCTGCGATGGCAGCCGCATAAGGCTCCAGGCCCTGCGCCAGGAACCCGACAATACAGCCAGCCAGGACGTCCCCCGTTCCTGCCGAGGCCAGGCCCGGATTGGCAAAGGGATTGATCGTCGCCCGCCCATCCGGGACGGCGATCACGGTGTAGGCCCCCTTGAGGACGACAACGTGTCCCCACTCTTGGGCGGCGCGTTGTGCCGTCTCCAGGCGATCCTCCTCGATCTGCTCCACGGAAGAGTGCATCAGCCTCGCCATTTCGCCGGGGTGCGGAGTCAATATCGCGGGGGAGCGCAGATGCTGCCACCAATGGTCTGCATCGGCCAGGGCATTCAGGCCATCAGCGTCTATGACCAGAGGGGGTAATGGGGCCGCCTTCTCCAGGCCAGCGCCGGCGGATGGCACAAATCCGATCTTACGAGGTACGCCGGGTGCCTCCAGGCCAAGCAACTCGCGCACGAATTCCATCGTCTTGGCCTCCCGACCGATCCCAGGCCCCAAGAGCAGCGCTTTGTAGCCTTCCAGACTCTCCCCCAGCAATTCCACGCCACCGGGCGTTAAGGCGCCACGATCATCGGGCAGGACGAGATAAGTCACCTCCGTTCCCTTGGCGGCCAGGATGGGATGGATGGTCTCCGCCAGGGCTAGGGTCGCAAGGCCTGCGCCGACGCGAGTAGCCGCGGTGCTAGCCAGATAGGCCGCGCCTGTGTAATTCACCGAACCCGCTACGATCATAGCTTTGCCAAAGCTACCTTTATGGGCGTTGAGGGGACGTGCCGGTAAAAGGCCCTTAATCATCTCAGGCGTGGCCAGAGAAACGACGACCTCCTCTGTTAATACGGCGGGAATGCCGATGTCAGCTATGCAGAGTTCGCCCAAGTAACCTGCGCCGGGAAAACGGAATTGACCTATCTTGGGAAAGCCGAAGGTGACCGTCAGATCGGCGGGCAGCACGGCGGGATCGGCCTGGCCTGTATCGCAGTTCACTCCGCTAGGGATGTCCACGGCAACGATCCACGGACGGCGTGCAGAGGAACGCGGTGAAACGGTCGCCGGGGAGCAAAAAGGCTGTAGAGACGCAACATGTTGCGTCTCTACTTGGCGCTCTCGCATTTCCTGGACAAGCTGGCGGGTCACATCCAGTATTCCCTTGAGCGCGCCCTCAATCGGCCGCGCCGCGCCGGTGCCGAGAAGGGCATCCACGATCACATCCGTCTTGAGGACGAGATCCCGCAGCAAAGCCAGGTCCCGATCCTGTTCGCTCCAAAGGCACGGGATATGCTGATCCTGGCTCAGCCGGTAGTTCTCGTCCCCTTGAACATCCCGCCTCCAGATGTAGAGCGTCACCTGCGCTCCCATCGCCTGCAGGTGCCGTGCGCAGACCAATCCATCTCCACCGTTATTGCCCGGCCCTATCAGCACGAGCACCCTCAAATCCTTCACATTTCTACGCCGTTGGATAGCCTCAGCCACAGCCCGGCCAGCATTTTCCATCATGGCGGCGTAGGAATGTCCTGTGGCATCCGCCTGACGTTCCAGTTCGCGCATCTGCTGCACTGTGACAATCTTCATTCGCATTCTCCTTGGCTCTACCTATCATACCGCCACAGATTGTATGCGCAACCGTCCAGCCTGTCAATCATCCCCGCCTATTTTGACACAGGGCAAAGGCCGGGTTATGCTTGTAATGTATACAACAACTTGGAGAAAGTGCCCATGATGCAGGCTTCTATTCGGCCCGCAACCCCGGCAGACATCCCCGCGATCATGCACTTCTTAAAGCTGGCCAGGTGGGTGACGCTGGAAAGCTCTTTAGCAGAAGTGGAAAAACGCATTCCCGACTGGCCATGTTGGCTGCTGACGCGCGGTGAAGATGTCGAGGCTTTTCTTCTTGTAGATATAAGGCGTTACCCGGTGGCGCAGATTCACACTGTAGCTTGCGCAGGCAGGGTATCTTTGAGTGCGGATGTCTCTAACTTGCTGGCGGTGGCTTGCCAATATGGACACAGCGCGGGGACACTGCCCCTGGTGTATATCGGGGACACTTCCTGGTTGTCAGGCGTCTTGGAACGGTACGGCTTCCAGCAGGTGAACAGAGTAATATTTTACGAAAAAGAGGGTCAGGAGATCCCCAGTTGGGGAAATCTCGAGGTGGACACTCGCCCCGTCAACAAAAGGGATATTGGTTCGCTTGTTGCGTTGGATGAAGCGGCTTTTGAGTCACAGTGGCGCAACAATGCCCCCTTTTTTGCCGATGCTTTGTCCGCCTTCCCCCATTTTGTGGTCGCCGTCCTGGAGAATAGGATCGTCGGCTATCAGTTTAGCGCCCTCTACAAAAGCGAGGGGCATCTGGCTCGTCTCGCCGTGCATCCATTGTGGCAAAGGCGAGGCATCGGCACGCGCTTGTTGGCCGAAGCTATCGCTTTCCTTCAGCGAAGTGGAGCACGCGCTATCCTGCTCAATACCCAGGAAGACAACTGGCGCGCCCAGCGGCTGTACAGGCGTTTCGGATTTTACCCTACAGGAGAGCGTTTACTCGTTTGGCAAGAGAATCGCCAGTAGGGATGCTGCAGGCCGTTTCTCAGGGTGAGGTACTCTCACTGCATGTCAGAACATACTCGGTAAAGAGCGGAGAAAAGAGGCGATCTTGGCCAATGTAACCTTTCTGACGCAGGCCCGCCGTAGCAGCATTCTCCATAGTGACCTTGCCATTCTGGGCGATTTCTCTCGCTGCCTTCCTCTCATCGGCAGAGAGATTCTCCCAGATGCGTTGAAACTGGGGTGTAGCGCCCTGAGCCACTTGACGCCGCACGTATTCGTGCTCACTGGACGAGAGCGGCCCCGTGTGATCCCTTGAAGCCTCAAAGTAATGCCAGCAGGCCAACTGCACAAAGAAGGGAATCCTTCCTGCCAGAGTTTCGATCTCCTCTCGATAGGGTAGCAGAGAGATGCCTGACCGTCGCCCTTGTTCGGTCAGTAGTGCAGTTACCGCCTCTTCTGTGAACGGTCGCAAGTTCAAAGGGGCGAGTTTGTTCCAAAAGTCAGAGCACGCCGGATCAGGAGAGAAGCAATCCTTAAGAGACTGGTTTGAGGTGGTGATTATAGACATATCGAGGTCAGCTATGCCCCGCATATACCGGAAGAAATCCAAGGGGAAATGGGGATGTCTGGTTATGTAATCAATGTTGTCCATGAGTAGGATAGGCTTTTTGGGTGAGCATTGAATCAGGTCTTCAAACTCCCGCTCGCTTGTACACGCCCCTCTATATTCATCAGCCAGGGAGGATGGTAACTGTTCGAGGATCGAGCGGGCGACCTGTTCAAGAAAAGCCTCCGAACTGGGGACAAGGCGGCAGTCCAGATAGACGAAAAGCACGTTTTCGGCGGAGGGGGGGGCCTGAATCCGGGCGCCAGGGTTCCATAGCTGATTCAATAAAGAGGTTTTGCCGCTACCTGGGCCGCCTGCGATGGCATAATGACACTCTCGTTCCGCGGTCTCCCAACATTGCGCAAGGATCTCCTCCTGGCCGAAAAAATCCGACGGATTGCTGACTGGACAGTCGAAGACGTAAGGGTTGCGCGGTGACATGGCTTGTCTCTCCTTGTCTAAAATATCAGCTTGAAGCCGCGTCCGTGAGATGTAAGCAGATAACGCGGCTTATTGGGGTCGGGTTCAATCTTCCTACGCAGGCGACTCACCAATTGGGCGATGCGTTGATCGTCCGTATTGCTATAATCGTCAGACCATACCGCCGCGGCGACCTCATCTTTAGTACATGTCTTGCCGACATTCTGGCAAAGGTATTTCAGAAGCGTGTACTCGTTCTTAGTCAAGGGGGGGGTGAGCTTGCCATTGACCCAAATTTCCCCTTTCTCATCGAAGAAGATCGGCGATGAAGAAATGGGCCTTATCTCTCTTTCCCGCAGAAACATCTCGGCAAAGACTGAGGAGAATACACGGTTATCCACGACGTATCCCTTGCGCATGAGTTGCTTCATTGCCGAAGAGTTCATGTCCGCCTGCCCCTTTGCCAGATCCTTCAACGCTACCTTTTCCTCGTCGGAGAGATACTCCTCCCAGATGCTCTCGAAACAGGGCTTGGCTTGATCTTCAAAGCTCTGGCGGATTTTGAGATGCTCATCAGGCGAAAGGTCGGGCTTGCGCGCGGCTGCCCTGTAGTAATGCAAACATGCGAGTTGAGTGAAGGCGGGGAACCGCCCGGCGAGATCCAGGATTTGCGGCCGCCAGATCTCCAGGGAGACACCGCTTCGCCGCGAAGTCTCCGCGATGAAATGCTGGAAAGCCTCTTCGCTGAAGGGCTTAAGATAGACATCCTGGAAAATGTTGCGGAAGACAGATGAGATATGGCTCTTGCGGCAGCATTGCTCCAGAGGAACGCTGGTGGCGGTGATGAGGGATGCGCCGTAATTCTGCGCAATGGCGCGGAGGAAAAGGAAGAATTGCTCGCTGAACCCTTCTTGCGTGGCGATGAGTTCAAACTCATCTATCATCAGAACCAGTCGCCGGGGAGCGATCTTTTCGAGATAGGCGATCAGGTCCGTTTCCTCCGCCTGCTCTCGCGGCTCTCGCGCCGCTGGCGTCAGCTCGGGGATCTCGGATGCGATCTCCTGGATCACTTTAGCACAGAAGTGCTTCTCCCCTCTGATCCGCAACTGGGGGTCAATCAACACCGGGAGCGGCTCAGCACCCTTCTGCCAAACACCCTGGGGCTGGTTCATCAAATTGTATAACAGTGAAGTCTTGCCCATGCGCCGTTCGCCGACTACAGAGGCGCACCCTGCATTGCGAATGCATTCTAAAAGCGAATAGGTTTCCTCTTCTCGCCCGAAGAAGTCTTCCGGCCTTCTGATGGGTGGGCCAAAGATATACGGGTTATAGAGCACCGCCGTCACTGTTACGCGCTCCTTTCCTCCTTCAGGCGGATCAGCATTTCGCTCTGTCGGAGCCACAGCCGTATCAAGCCCATTTTGAAGCCGTAAGCCAGCCGCTGCCCTATCCTCGTTTCCATAACCAAATCGCGCTCACAAAGCTCTCGCAACGCATCCAAGAGAGCTAGCTTAGGTATCCCCAGATCATGCCTTGTCAGCACCTCCGTAAGGCGATCCGGCAGAACGTAGATGATCTGTTCGGTAGTCACCTCGGCCAAAGCGGCCAGTGCCCGTTGTTCATAGGAGCTAAGGTAAATCCAGATGGAGTTGCGAATGTTCCCCGAAGTATCCTCCATGGTCTTATGTAACACCACTTCCAGATCAGCGGGGCCGATGTAGTTCTTTTTCTGCCGCTGGGCCAACCTAACCAACTCATCGCAGATGTATTGGATGAAATACGGGTGGCAGGCGGTCGTTGCCCGGATCTTCCCCACTACAGGGTCAGCATAGTCCAAGTACCCGGCCACCGGTTTGCGAATCAGTTGCTCCGCCTCGTTGGGTGCGAGATATCCCAGCTTGAGCACTTTGGCCATATTAAAAAGAATGGAGTTTTGGTCCTGCAGCTCTTTCCGAACCAGGTGAGCTCCAACAAAGATGAAGGTCAGGTTTTTGACGTGCTGGATAATGCCGCGCACATAATTCAGCGTATCTTGGGGAAGCTCGCCCTTGTGAACCTTTTCAAGCAAGATGCCAAATTCGTCCACCATGAGCACAACGATCTGGTCGCCTATGTAGCCTTCCAGGTCCTCACAGAACTGCCGGAAGCGATCTTCGGCATCTTGCTCATATTCTTGCATCGTTGGCTTGGGGATGAGGATGTTGCGCTTTCTCAGCCCCCTATAGATCTCATAAGCCATGTCGTACAGAAACTTGCCCACCGAACGAGGTGCGGCCAGTTCCAGATTGAACAGGATACAGATATGGCGCGGCGTGGGAGGGCTGGCTTCCAAGCGGTATAAGATAGATGTTTTGCCTATACGCCTTTCCCCGTAGATGACAAGCACATTTTGCTGGTATGCGCCGCCGAGATTGTTAGTGACCCAATCCAGAGTATCCTGCCGACCGAAAAACATCTCGGAGGTTTGGATGGGCTTGCCTGCAATATAGGGGCTTGCCGGGATCGGTACGTATTTCCCGATCGTGCCGAAGCGAATGCGGGCAGCGAAAGGCACTCTGTGGCGTTCTCCCTCATCGTCGTCGTAGACTGCTTCCAGGGTCAGCGATGCCTCGCGATCCCCCTGCAGGTCCAAGGTGAACTCGATCTCTCTCCTCATGCCGCTGCCCAGTGGATCCAAAAGCTGCGTAGCATCGCCAACGACGCGCACGGCATAGAAGTGGCTTGGGGTAAGGGTCACGCTGATGTTGCGCGCTACGCTATCCCCCATATTACTTAGGGCGAATGTCACTGGCGTTGTGGTTGCTGCTGGGTCCAAAAGGATCTGCTCCGCTGCGACCTCAAATTCCAGCATGGCGCGCCCGCGCGTCTGCCTGATAGTTTCATTTAACAAGTAATCCCAATGAGCCACGACGGGCCTAAAGACACTTTTCTCAAAGTCCTGTAGCTTGGAATCAATGATCAGTTGCAGGTCGTTGATCTTGTCTACAGAGCTTAACAACGCTTCCTGGCCCCCTATATGTCTCTTGGCCAGATAGAGTTTGACATTCTCAGTGATGTCTCCTAGACCTCGCAGGATGTCCCTGAGAGGAGGGCGGAACCACTCGCGTTCCTCCCGTACCCAGGCGAGCAATTTCCCATATTGGGGGGCATCTTCCAGGCTCTGAATATCGCCTACGGCTTTGGCGGTTTCGAAGGCGCGGTATAGCTCCTCTCCCTTTGGCCACCAGCGAATGCCTTGTGAACGCTGCAGCGGTTCATCAGGCGTGTACGCGTCGCGTTCCAAGGTCATGAGGTGATGAAAAGTCCGCGCCAAACCAAAGGGCGACGGTTCGTTCATCGAAACGGAGCTTCCAACCTCCCCCAACACTTGCAAGGCCCTATCGTGAATGTCCTTGTCTTGGGTATCGTACACGAGCTGTATCAGCCGTTCCACGGCTGGAGCCCCAATGGCTCGCAAGGCAGGGGCCGCTACTCCACGCAGAAGCGAGTCAGCTAGCGCGGCAACCAGTGGCTCTACAGCCGCAGCATCGCCGATATCCCCCAGGGCGCGCACAGCCGTGCGGCGAACGGTCTCATCTGCTCCTTCGCGCTGCATCAAGCCGATAAGCGGATCCACCGCTCGCCTATCCTTGATGCGGCCCAGGGCCTGCACAATGCGCACTTGCACTCCAGGATCAGCATCTTCCAGAAGCTTGATCAGCGTTTCGACGGCGGTCTCATCGCCGATCTGACCAAGGATTCTGGCCAGGCGACGTTGTACTGTGAGTTGCATCTTTGGCAGGGCTTCGATAATATGGCGGATAGCTGGCGTCCTGATACCGATGAGGGATCGCTCCGCCGCTTCCCGGATTTCCGGCCTGGTATCGCCCAAAGCCTGGATAAGATCCCCTACGGCTGGTTCGCCAATGCTAACCAGAGCCTCCACAACCTGGGGCATCACATCCACCCCCGAAATCCGCTCGGCTACCGCATTGATCAGAGGCCATGTCGCAGGATGCCCGATGCGTCCCAAAGCCCTAGCTGCCGCCAGGCCCAGATCTGCATCTGGCTCGTAAAGCAGCCGGATCAGGGGATCTATGGTCCGCTCGCTGCCGATTTCCCCCAAGGCGAACATAGCTTGCTTGCGTGCCTCCTTGCCCCACTTCACCCCACTGACCACTTCGATCAAGGGTGCGACGGCCGGTTCACCGACCAGAACCAGCGCCCTGGCCGCCCACTCGCGCACCTGCGCCTTTTCCTTGCGCAACGAGAGAACCAAATCCCGCACAGCGGGTTGGCCGAAAGCTCCCAGTGCCTCGGCAGCAGCCTGGGGAACCGAAGGCGCATCGTCCCCCAACTTGTCAATGAGGCGGGATGTCGCATTGGCCGCGTTGAGGCAGCCCAAGGCCCAGGCCGCTTTGGCCCGAACCCTCTCATCGGGATCGTCCAACGCCTCGATCAGTGGCGCTAAGGCCCACTCCGGCTTGAGGCGCCCCAGAGCGAGAGCTGCCCTTTCGCGGACATTTTCATCCTCATCCTTTAGGAGTTTGGTAAAGGCTTCTGATAGCGACTTGTGTTCCATACTGGCGATAGCAAGGGAGGCCAAACGCCAACGTGTAGGTTCCTCTTCATAAAACAGCCTCGATAGTGTGAAGAAAAGCCCTTTGCGTAGAGCCGCTTCGATGCCATCGCTGCCGGGCAATTCAGCCTCGGAGAGACAATGCGCCGCCACAAAAATCGCGTGTTCCGAACCCGTGTGGGAGTCGGCTACCTTCTTGATGAACTCCTGGCTATCTACAAGCCCGGAAATCAAGATGATCGTTTCTTGCCACCAGGGGTCGCCAATGAAATCCAAGACCTTATCAAGCTCCCCTCTGGCGCAAAGCTCTTTGGCTGTCAGATACTCCTGGAAAGCGATATGGCCAAAGCCGAAAGTGTTTCTTGACCTACGAATCAAAAGCCTGGAACGATATAGAATCTGCCCTAGATAGCGAAGAGTTTCCGAATCTGGCGGCACGGCAAGAGCACGCGCGAAAAAGGCTGTCAGCGCCTCTTCGGATAAGGAGGTCTTTCTGTTGATGTGTAGCTCGTAGGCGAGTTGCTGTAGCAGTCTGAGCAGGCCATCAAGGGAGGACAGCTTGGGATCAGTATAGCGCGACCTGGCCATGGCATCTTCCAGCAACTGCCGCGTGCATTGTTCGTAGATGGTGTTGGCACGGACAGGCTGAGTGTGCTGGTTTTTGCTGTAGGCGGCTGTGATAGCTGCGAGAGAGAAAGGATTGGCGGCCAGGGAATTCAACCTGGGGGTCCATTCCAGCAAGCTCAGCAGCCCATGTATCTGCTCGGGTTGATCCTTGAACCGTTGCGCGATAAACTCCTTGATCCCTTCGTCGCTCAGGCCCAGCAATTGCAGTGTAGCGAAGCCGTGCAAAGCATGGCGATAGCCAGCCAAGTCAGCGGTTACAATGAACTGGTTGCGCATTCCAAAATCCCGCGACAGGTTGTTAATCTGCTCTATCACCCAACTCTGTCTTTCGGCGGGCACGTTCTCCAGTCCGTCAAACAGAAGCAAACATTCGCCATTCTCTAACCGCTGCCGCACAAACCGGGCCGCTCGGGGAAAACCGTGCTCGGCGCAGACCTTTTCCAGGTAGCGAGGGAGGGGATCCTTTTGGGCGGCCAGCTCTCCCAGCGGGATGTAAAACGGCATAAGGAAAGAGGCCGGAGTCTCCTGGCGCAGCAATGTTAACTTGGTGACCAGTTCAGGGGAAACTCTGTTACCGGCAAAGGTCGCTGTCAGGTAACGTAACATCACGCTCTTGCCGCTACCGCGCTCGCCCAGCACTACGATGCGTGGATGGTCGAGCAGCATGTCCCACACCTTCATGCCTTCGTGCGCGTCTGCGAAGGCAGGAGGTTGATCCAGCGTCACTTCTTCGCCATCTTGGATCTTTATCCTTCGCAGGCGAACGGGCAAAGAGGGAAGGTCTTTGAGGCTGATCGGTTCGTCTTGGGCGATAGGGGTTAAACGGTTCAGATGGTTAACAAGGCTCTGCTTGTATCTCTCATAGTAGCGTTCCGGCATGAACGGGGCAAGGAAATCCAATCTTTTTTCCTCCTTCTTCCATATTGGGCGGCCCGAGGCGAGGTCGTATCAATCCAGCAACCATAATACATTATACTACCATTCGCTCTAGACATCAAGTCAAGTACATCCGCATGGTCATAATTTTGTCAAGAAAAAGTCATGATTTTGTCAAGAATATATGCTGACATCTCACATAGGATGTGTTATAATATCGCCATAGGCCTGGTATGAGATGTGCTGCTATGCTTTTGTATTTTCCTGTACAACGTGATATAATAAAACCAGAACTTGATCCACAGGGATAAAGGGAAGGGACTCATGGAAGGAGATCTCTTTGTCGCCACTCGCAATCTGAAAGTGTTCGAGGTCTTGGATGGCTTCGGTGTTGAATACCAGGTAGGGCTGTATACCGATCAACTTTGCGAGGCACTGCAGAGAGTGGGCGCGGTGATCGTTGACGAGGCAGACCTGGTTCCCCTGAGGTACACTGTCGCCGCAGCGATGGGCATGATGGCTCAACAGAACATCGAGAGGGTATCCAGCGAACTGTTCTTGAAGGAGCCTAAAGAGTTTATTGACAGGATCAAGCCGGTACGGGGTGCCATTCCCCCCAAGCGGACGATCGCTTTTGTCTCTGCCTCAGGGGGCACCGGCAAAACGACTTTAGCCCTGGACACGGTGTTGCGCTTCGCGCGAGCCACGCAAAAGATCATGGAGCGCCCAGCATTGCTGATCGAATTCACGCATGGCACCTCCGCTTTAGCAGCCTTGACAGGTTTGCAGATGCCTAACCTCTTCGAGCTGGTTACCGAAGTAGAGGAACGGGAGCCGGCTCACCATCAAGGTGTGACTCTCATTCCCATGGAGTATGGCACAGCTCGCGACCTGAGTCGGGAGCTGGCGGGAGATTACCTCAAGAAACAGATCGGTAGCCACATCCTGACGGTCATTGATTCTCCCTGGCCTCATGGGTTGCTGGCTGCTGTGCAGCCCCTGGTTGATCGTTGGCTGATCGTAACGACCCCCCGTGTAGACGCAGTGGTCAATGCCGAAAAGCTGAAAGATGAACTGAAGGAGAGAGCCTATATCGTTCTCAACCAACGCAGTGGCCTGGTAGATACCCTGGCCCTGTCTCGCTTTGAGAAGGATTTGGAATTGCCGCGCGTTCCGCGACCGGAGGCGTTTGAAGGTAAGGTATTGGGGGAAACGATCCTCCAATGGCTCTATGGCAAACAGGCTTGGGCCAGGTACAGCAAGCCCATCTCGTGGTGGGAAAGTCTGTTTCGGCCACGCAGGAAATAGGATGCCCGGTTTCCAAAAGCGCCCCGCGACATAAGTAGATGACATAACCGCGTAGACTGGAGGCGAAATGAACGTCAGGACTTCGTTGGCGGTTTTGGCTGTCGCTTTGATCTTTATTGTCTTCGTCGTGTTTGTTATGCCCAGCATTACAGGCGGAGGGCCCAGGACGCCAACACCCTCGGTGGTACGCATACAGGCCCTGGTGGCGCAAAACGATCTGTTACCGGGCATCCCCGTGGAAAAGGCCGATCTGTTCTCTACCGAGGCCATAACGGTGGCAGTAGCGGAGCAGAAACAATATTACACCGTGCCAGCCGACACCCTGGTGGACGAGGCCCATCCATTGGTCGTCACGCGCTATATCCGTCGCGGCGAACCGATCAAGGTGAGGGACGTCCAATACCCGGAAAAGATGCGCGGCGTGCCCGATTGGGACCTAGAAGTGATCAGTTTTCCAGCCGAGTTTGACAAGGTTATCGGCGGCCAGCTCTGGCCAGGGCAGCGCATCAACATCTATTTGTATGGGCGCCCGGTCGTGATTCGCGGAGAAGAGGTAGGTGGGCCAGAGGAACAGCAATTCCCACAGGTGGAGCTTGTCGCGCATCACGTCTGGGTGGTGGACGTGCGGACGGCGAGTGGGTCGGATACAGGCTATCGCAATGTCGTGTCGCCGAATCAAACTCCTATACCGAAACAGACTCCTGCTACGCCGCCTGTGACCTCGCCGGCGAGCATTATCACCGTCGCTGTGCCTCATTCCGTAGCCCGTCGCCTGGTAGAGCTTATGGGGTCCATGAATTTCAGGGCGTGGATCAGCCTATCTCCTAAGGAAGAGACGATCGTCACACCGACCCCGCTCCCGACGCGGCCACCTGCTCGCACCGCCACTCCCACCATCACTCTCACACCTACGGCAGCGCCCACTGCTACGCGCCCACCGACGCCGACAAACACGCCTCCCACTCCGCCGCCGACAGGTATACCCACATCTACGCCCACAAGGGTGTCTACAATCGTACCCCCTCCGACTCCGACCAGGGGGCCAGGGACTCCACCCCCCGCTGTCTCATGTCTCTACCAGCTTAAAGCTGTGGAGCCCTACCTTATTGGAGGCTATGGTGACAACATGGACTATGATGGGTCAGATACCCACCCCCGGCATTACGGGGGGCTGGCAGATATCTATGTTGATGTTTGCAAGGACATCAAAGACCTTCAGGAATGGCGTATCAGGGCGACCCTGGACGTTGTCAAAGATGAAGAGCTTCCTCTCAGGCCGGCGAAGGATGTCTCTTTACGTGGCAATATCGAGGTAATGTTCACCAGTATTGAGGGCCTAAAGTATCAGCTTATAGACATGGCTGGCAATATCGTGGATCCCAAGATAGCATTCTCTGGTGATCCCATCTTGGGCGTGCCCTACTTACCCGAGAGTCAGATTATCCTTGCTGCTTGGGGTAAAGGGCAGATCAAGACGGGCCAAAGGATCCTCTATGATAACCTGAGGGCTTTTATGATGTTTACGCCCCAGGGATCCCGTGATGACCAGACTCGTCGAGTATTGAAGCGTGATGGGAGTTGTTGTTATAATCCTTCTAACCCGAAAGATGGTTACATCAAAGAAGGAGATAAGGAATTACATCTGTGGTTCTACAGTGAGGAAGAGGACGCCAATAATCTGCCCAAGAAGAAGATTTTTGTCAATCTGATATTTGAGAATGTAGACATACTGTTGCCAAAAACAGGACAAGATCTGCTGCCCAACACGGGCGAAAGCAGGTGATAGGCGAAGGTAGCCATGCCCGCTCTAGACCTGGCAGGTTTTCGAAACCTATCAGGTCTGGCGGAATAAAGTAAGCGAGGGTTATAGAGATGTTTAATCAGTTGCCAGAATATGATGGGAAGAAGCTCGCGTCCAAGTATAAGATTGATGAGGTGACCAATAACGTCCGCCAGTGGCTCCTGACCAGAGAGGTCAAGGTGCCGGAATGGAGCCGTGACGGACAGCGCGACGAACTGAATGCTTTCCAGGCGCAGGTGTTGCGGGCCATTCGGGAGACCGGCTTCCCTCTGGACGAAAACGATCGTCAATTTGTGGGCTGGGAGATCGCCAAACGGATCATCGGCTTGGGGGTACTGCATCCTTTCCTGGAAGAAGAAGACATTGAGGAGATCATCGTGCGGAACGGCTTTGTGCAGACGGAGCGGAGCGGGCAAATCCGCGACGAGGGAAACCTGGCCACCGATGAGCAGTTCCAGCAGCTTGCCCAAAAAGTATCGGAGTTGAGCGGCAAGCCTCTCAACCCCCGCGTCCCCCAGGTCAAGCTGGGCCTGCCCGACGGCTCTCGCTTCACCGCTGCCATTCCTCCCCTGAGCCACGAGGGGACCGCCATCAACATCCGGCGTTTCGCCAGGAAAACGCTCACTTTCGATGACCTCCTGGCGCGTGACAGTTGCGACGAAGAGACAGTGGACTTCCTCGCCAAAGTCGCCCGCGAGATATCACACAGCGTCATCTTTTCGGGACGACCAGGCGCGGGCAAGACCACTTGGCTGAACGCTTTCTCACAGCACCTGCCCATTCATGCCCAGGTGAGCATTGTCGAAACCTTTCATGAACTGCAGCTCCTGGTGCCTCACCTCCAGCATCTCGTCGTCGAAGAAGAGACGGAGGAGATGGCCCAGGTCATTAACACCGTGGTCCTGCGTATGCGTCCCGACCTCATCATGATCGGCGAGGTAGTTTCCCAAGAAGCAGAGCAGTTTATTAAAGCATTGAACCTGGGCATCCGCTGCATGACCACGACCCACTCTCAGAACGCCAGGCTCGCTCTGACCCGTCTGGAGGTGCTGTCTGGCGAATCGGAGATGGCTTTGGAGCAGCGACAGCAAATCATGGGCACGGGTGATCTGCTGATAGTGCATCTGACCAAAGAGTACGATGAAAGACAGCGGCGTTATCGTCGCTACATGCAAGAGATCATTGCCGTGAAAGGCTACAATGCCAAAGCCGGCGACTACGATACGCGCGTCTTGAAGCGTTTCGATGGGAACCGTTATACGCCTTTGGAGGGTATGTAGCTATGGCTGCGATGGGGAGCGGGCCAGCTATATTAATGCTTCTCCTAGCTGGGGGGATCCTGGGGTACGTGTTATTCGGGGATAGTATTGCCCACTACTTGCGCCCTGTGGTGGGCCGCGCTCGTGTGGCGGCTCCCGGCTGGTTCACCTTTAGAACGGCGACGCCTTTGCTGATCGCCATCCTGCTAGCGGCCTTGATGCGCGTTCCGCTCATCAGTGGGTATATTATCCTCATCGGCCTGGTTACCCTCTGGCGTTCTTATCAGAAGGCCAAGATCGCGGAACTGGCCAAGTTGAACAAACAAGTGGTGCGACTTGTCTTTGCCTTTCGCAGCATCTATAAAATACAGCCGGTTGTCTTTGCCACCTTGCCGGAGGTGATCCGCCGCTTGGAAGAACCGCTCAAAGGATGGGCGGATGCGGCCTTGCAGGCTTATCGCATCACCGATTCGGAAGAGGAAGCGTACAATACTTTGCGCTCCAAGTCCGATAACCATTATCTCAACCAGTTCATCTACGTTCTGGAAATGAGTGGCTCGGCGAGCAAAGAGACGGTGATTGACGCGCTCGATAACCTGGCGCAGCGACTGCGCCGCCATGAAGACCTGCAGCGGGAAGCGGAAGTCGAGTTGTCTTCCATCACCGGGCAGACACGGATCATCCAGTTCATTGGCATCGCGGTGCTCGGCATTATTGCCCTTGTTCCCTCGCTGCGCGATATATACGCCAAATATCTTCTGGCGCAAATCCTATACCTTGTCTTTGCCAGCATTGCTGTATTCACTTCTTTTGCCATTGACCGGCGCGTAGATCAACTGAAGGAAAGTGTCCTATGATCTGGTTCCTGCTGTTCATCCTGGTACTGGGGACCCTGGCATTCTTGTTTCGCTATCCACTGCAACGTATTGCGATGTTCTGGAGCAGGAGTCGCCGTTCCTCCTTGAGGCAGTCTACGGCATCGCAACCTTCCGCCCGGCGGCACTACGAAGTGAGTTTACAGGAACTGCGGGACTTCGCCAGTAGCCTATTGCTTGGCACTTCCATGAAGGCTACGCTGGCCCAGGCCCTGCAAAAGACGGCGGAGCAATTTAAGAAACGCGGGGTTTTCGGAGTGCGTTTGAATCGCTACGTCGAGGCGCGCGTGGCCGAATCTCCTGAGGCCGTGTTGAGCGGGCTTATCCAGGATTTCAAGTCGGAGTATCTGGAGGACACGCTCCGTCGTATCGAGATTTCTCGTCGCACGGGGGGGGCTTTGGTTGACGCTCTCGCTGTCACCGTGGAAACGATTGAGGAAGATATCAGCTCGGGCGTCTCCCGTAGAATTCGGGAAGCAGCGAACCAGTTGACGATCCCGATGATTATGGGGGTGTTCTTCAGCGTCGTCGTGCTGGGCGTTTTACCTCTCATTTGGACTTTGATAATCAACCTAGGTAGCCAACCCCAGCCCTAGCCTCACTGGGGTGCTGGTGCCCATGGCGATTCTCGGTACATTGGGTTGCAGATGCAATCCGGCTACCCGTTATCTGAAACGCTCTAAGGGGCCGCTTTACGCCCGCCTGTGAGCAGTGTATTAATGGGGAGTAGTTAGGAGCAGGTGATCAGGCCTTGAGAATAATCAAGCCTAAAGGCAATGGGAAAGGAGGTGAATCCGATGTTGCGTCGTTTCCTACAGGATGAAAGGGGCCAGATCGCAGAGATCATTATGTATGTCGCCTTGGCCATTATCGTCATTGGCCTAGTTGGGGTAGTCAGCACTTTACTGAGAACCCAGGTCCAAGATTTCATTACCGCGGCAGGGAACTTTTTTACGGAGCTATACCGTCGGTTCGCGCCCTGGTAGAAGGCCATTTAACCGTGGGGATAGCGAACCGCTGTTGCGGTTTATCGCTATCCCCCGGAGACCTCTTTACATCTGGCCAACGACCTCGCAGCATCAGCAGACCATAAGCAAAGCCCTGAGCGTGCGAAGAGGTATGAGGAGCTTCGCCCGTTCTAAGGGGTTTTTTTGTCCAGGAAAGACCGTCGAAATGATGTAGTATGATTTTCGAGTGGAGGGTTTTGTATTCGTTCGTCTAGGAGCGATGATGGGGTATAGCGATGATTAGCTTAATGCGCCGTTTTGTTCAAGACGACAGCGGCCAGGCTACGATAGAATGGGTCATTCTGGCGGTATCCATGGCGATTATCGCCATTTGGATAGTGTCCACCGTTGGCCCTCGAATCCAGGATATCATCAACCGGATGCTGGATCAGTTGGGTGAGTAGCCCGTTTGCCTTGCTCTCTCTATTTCTGAAGCTGGCTATTACCGTCTGGCTAGTGATCGTGGCCCTATGGGACCGGCGGACAGGGAGGATCCCCAACAAATTGACTTTCCCGGTGATGCTTGTAGCGGGTGGCTATCGCCTGGCGCAGACGCTGTATCTTCTATTGTCGAGGGAGATAACCTTTCTGGGCAGCCGAAAGTGGGAATGGTTATCACCTGGGGAGGCCCTCCTGCCGCCGATGGCAAGCCCGCTTTTTGTTTGGATCGCTTGGTTTATCATCTTCCTTCTCTGGTCTGTAAACATCGTGGGTGGCGGCGATGCCAAGATGTTGATGGGGTTGTTTGCGATCTTTCCGACACTGGAGTTTACCTTCGCTTTTGCCTGCCTGATCCTGCTCATCGGCGTGCCCTGGCTGGTCTTGGCCCGCTGGGGAACACGAGCAGGCACCCTGGTGCAATCGTTATATGTCAGGCTGCTGACCCTCGGACTCCTTCCTTCGGCGAAAGAGCTTGCAGAACGAAAGGGGTCCTACGCATGGCTATTTTGCCTGGCGGCGGTGATTTACGCATGGCTGTTCTGGTGAGGGATGAAAAGGGCCTGTCGGCCTTGGAGATGGCCCTGCTCCTGCCTTTGTTCGTTCTGATCATCATGGGCGGCTTTGAGATTTGGAAACTGATGATGCTTAAGCGCGCCCTGTATATTGGGACATACCAAGCTGCGCGTCTTCTTGCTAGTTATGGGCCGCTTAGTGAGGCAGACAGGTACAGGTATGCCGAGCAGTTCACTATGAGCGAGTTGCAAGGCACCGGTTTGTATTCCAGCCAGATGTCCTTGGAGAACATAAGGGCCTTCTATACGGATGCAGATCCACGAACCTCAGGCGTGCAAACTTGTGCAGAAGCAGGCTTACATTGCGGTTGGCAGCCTGTCCGAGTAGAGGCCGAGCTTGTTGTGCTGGTGCAGATTCCCTTTTTCGAGCGGCGAGGTCGAGGACTCTTCCCGTTACGTTTGAAAGGCACTTGTGATCATAACCCCTGTCGTGAATGTGAGTAAGAGCGATAGAGGACGCATGAAAGCG
>CAYPON010000023.1:0-4060 GCA_964412315.1 uncultured Anaerolineae bacterium
CCCCGAAAAAATCGGTATTGACAGATGGCGAAAGATGAGTTATAATAAACAAGACATTTTAGAACACCTCCGTAGGAGTTCTCCGCCCCCTTGGGCGGCCAAAGATAGCACAAGGGGGTGGGTTATTATCCGGTCGCTATTGGCGGATGCCAGAAACCGGGGCAAGAAGCTCGAAGATGATAGCCCGTGAGGGAACTTCGATTTCGGGTTCAGGTGTTCAACCTGTTGGTTGGGGAAGACCGAGGGAAGTATGTCTGAGAAGGGCAAAATCGCTAGAGCACAATTAGGTGCTCTTGAAGAGTTGTTAGAACGCGCCAGGGAACAAGGGTTCGTTACGTCAGCCGAGATCCTGGAAGCCCTGCCTGAGGCGGAGTCCAATCTGGCCGAACTCGAGGATCTTTTCTTCTATCTTTACGACGAAGGTATAGAGGTCATCTTTGATGACGAGAGCGAAAAAGTCGCGGAAAGAGAGGAGGAAGAGATCGCCGGCCTGGAACCCGGTGAGCTGGAGCAGGCTTTCGATTTAGAGGGCATTGCTGTTGATGATACGGTGAGCCTCTACTTGAAGGAGATGAGCCGTGTGCCTCTTTTATCTGCGGAAGAGGAGATTCAACTTGCGCAGCAGATGAAACGCGGACAGGTGGCTTTCAAGCGTCTGAGTAAAGACGGACATGACCCTGAAGAACGCCAGCATCTTGAAGAAGAGATAACGCGCGGCAATGAAGCAAGGTCTCATCTCATCAAGGCCAATACGCGGCTCGTGGTGAGCATCGCCAAAAAGTACCTGGGACAGGGGGTGCCTTTCCTCGATCTCATTCAGGAGGGGAACCTCGGCCTGATGAAGGCGGTCGAGAAGTTCGATCCTCGCCGCGGCTGCAAGTTCAGCACTTATGCTACCTGGTGGATTCGCCAGGCTATTACGCGCGCTTTGGCTGAGCAAGGGCGCATCATCCGTCTGCCCGTGCACATGGATGAGCGATTGCGCAAGGTGTATTGGACAGCCAGGCAACTGGAGCGGGACAGTGGCCACAATCCGACGACCGATGAGATCGCTTCTGAGATGGGCCTGAAGCCACGCAAGGTGGAATGGCTACTGCGCGTGTCCCGACGGCCTGTCTCCCTGGAAAAGCCGGTAGGCGAAGAAGAGGATAGCGAACTGGGAGATTTCATCGAAGACCAGGAGGCTCAAAGCCCTGTAGATACGACCTACCAGCATCTCCTAGGCGACAAGTTGGAGGAGGTTTTATCCACTCTCTCGCCGCGTGAGGCGAGGATTCTCCGCTTGCGTTTTGGTTTGCACGATGGGAGAAGCTATACACTCAAAGAGGTGGGGGAAAAGTTCGGCCTCACACGAGAGCGTATCCGCCAGATCGAGGCCGAAGCCCTGGATCGCCTGCGTCATCCGAGCCGAAGTCGGCAACTGCGCAATTATCTCTAAAAATGGAAAAAATAGCACCACTCAGTGACGATGCACCGCGGCAAGGTTTGGAATTGGTGTCTGTGCGCACCGTTTACGGGTATTGGGTAGCCCAGGTTATCAAGACCAAGTTGGAGAGCGAGGGCATCCCAGCAGTTTTGCGCTACGAGTCGGTGGGCCGTGTTCTGGGCATCACCGTGGATGGCTTGGGGCAGGTGGAGGTGATGGTTCCCAAGCCGCTGGCAGAGCAAGCGGAGAAGATTCTCGCCAGTGCGCAACCGATCCACGACTTGCCGCCCGCGGATGCGGAGAAAGAACCGCCGAATAATACAGCCATCAAATGAGGCTTTCGTCGGCGTTGAGTTTGTGCTCAATGCCGGTTTTTCATGACCAGCGGCAGGCGAAGCTTTCGCACCACCGGCCCTTGGGCCATACGATAGCGCACCAGCAGCATCGGACGCAACGAGGCAGGCAAAAATTCGGCGGAGGCGAAGCCGTATTGCTTGGGCAACTGAGCCGCGCCCTGGATCAGCAAGCCGTAGTTCTCATTTGGCCTCGTCACCCAGGCGCGAACCGCATCCGTTATGTCAAAATGAGACCAGCGGTCCGCTGCCATGAGCGTCGCGGCAGCGCAGGGGGACTCGGCGCGATCCACGCCCGGCTCATCGCAGCCCGCCTTGGCCCATGGCACCCCTTCTTCTGCCACATTCCAGGTCGCTTCTCTTGCGGCCCATCGCCTCAGCACGCGGTAGGCGCTCGCCGTCAAGGGCGCACCTCCACCAGTGATGACGTGCAAACGTAACGTGGCCGATATGACTTCGGTATCTGTGGGGAACAGCGTCACGTCAAATCGCACCAGAGGAACCATCATCTCCGGAAACTTCACGGTCAACTGGGTGCTATCGCCGTAGTTTCTTTGCGGATCCCTGGAATTCAGAAAGGTATCCGCACAGCCCGAATAGCCCCGTACTCCTTGTTGCAGGGTGACGATCCCCTCGGCTAACAATGTCGGTGTTGGTGTGCTGGTAGGCAGGGGAGTAGCTGTGATCGTTGGCGTGCCCGTGGCAGTGCCGGTCGGCGTCACCGTAGGCGTATCAGTGGGAGTAGCCGTCGGCCATCCATAAGGGGTAGGAGAAGGCGTTGCCGTCGCTGTGGCCGTTGGAGTTGGCGTGCTGGTAGGAGATGGCGTCACCGTCCAAGTCTCAGTGGGGGTGGGCGTTATGGTTGGCGACGGGGTGCGTGTCGGCGTTGCCGTTGGCCTCGGGCTAACCCCCAAGTTGACAGTACGAACAGATCCCGCCGTCAGATATACAGTCTGCATGTTGGGCGTTGTGAAGAAATAGCCTGCTGGCTCTGTCGCCTGGATGGTGTACCAGTTAGGAGCGAGAGGCATGCAGCGTGGCGACCCACCTGTCGTGAACGTATCTATAACTTGCCCGGCAAGGTTCAAGAGGGTGACTCTCACCCCGCTCATCGCCTGTTCACCGGAGTCAAGCAAGCCATTTCCATTTCGATCGTGGTAGGCCAGGACGCAGAGCTGCCCCGGCAATGGGGTCGCCGTCACCGTTGGGGCCAGCGATGAGGTTGGCGTCGGTGTGCGACTTGGGCTGGGAGTCGCCGATGGCGTTGCCGTCGGCGTCCGCGTGGATGCACGAGTCCAGGTTGCGCTCGGCGTCGGCCAAGAGGTGGAAGTGGCTGTCGGTTGAGGCGTGGTTTCGCTGGCGGTGAAGCTGGCGGTTCGCATCCAAAAGCTATGGAAGGAGCCGTCAAAGGAGCGTGCCCTCCAGTAATACGTCCTGCCGGGCGTGGTGTCCGCAGGGATTTGCCAGGAGGTCGTGCCGATCCCCTCCGTCACCGGTGTGCTTGCCCTCCAAACCGGCGACAGATTCTCGCTGGTGGAAACCTGAAAGACATAAGTCAGAGTTCCTCCTCCCTGACGAGCGCTGTTGTTCACCACCAGCGTAGGGCGCCTGACGGTCACCCAACTTTCATCCGGTGGGCTGTTCAGCGTGGGCGGAGACGGCGGTTGTGCTGTAGCGTCAACCCAGTCCAGGTAATAGACATAATCGGACACATTGTCTCCCGATCCGCTGTTCATCACGTCGGCGCAATCATCCGCCACGGAAGACAAATCCCTCGGGCCATCGGCGAACTGCCAATCATTGAAACGCGCATCCAGGCAGTAACGCCTCTCCTGGTTTTGGATGCCGAAAGAGGCGTTGCCGTAGATCTCGTTCCCCTCCCCCTGCTCCCCGCCGACGATGGGTCGGCCTCCGCTCGTGTTATAAAGGCCGATCTGATTTGTGCGGATGATGCTGCGCGTGATGCGCGGCGCCGCCCCAGAGCCTTTGACGTAAAGGCCATACTGATGGTTTTCCAGTGTCGTCTCCCTGACCTCCGGCGAGGCATCCTCGGCGTAGATGCCATATTTGTTGCTGCTAGACAATCGGCAGTTTCTGATGAGTGGCGCAGCCCCTTCGCTCAGATAGACATCTCCATAGGGGTTCCCATTGCGTTCGAACCTTCCTCCGACGATGGTCGGTGAACCGCCGCTCGCATAGAGGCCGTATTGGGAGTTGTCAGCGAAGAGGCAATCGCTGATGACCGCTGCGCCGCCGGAAAGCTGAACGCCATGCCGCGCGC
>CAYPON010000023.1:4070-20161 GCA_964412315.1 uncultured Anaerolineae bacterium
CTGGATGATAACGTACAACTCAGGATAGTGGGGCTGCATCCGTCAAGGTTGAGATTGCCGTACCAGGAGCTTCCTCGCCAGGTGGTGGCGCTGCCGCCATTGAGCAGAGAGACCCTTCGCAATACGCTGCGGGTCACGTCGGCGGTAGGGCCGAGGAATAGGCCAGACCAACGATAGAACGCGCCTTCGCGCACCTGAGTCAGGGTAATCTCGCCTGCCGACCCATCCGCGTACAGCGCGCCTCCTGCTGTGTCGCTGCTGATGAACAGGCCGCTCCCCTTATCGAATTTGAGTGTGCTTCCAGCCTCGATAGTGAGAAGCGGCACTTCCGGGCCAGCTACTATAATATCGCCCTCGACGCGGTAGTAGGACAGGCTTCCCCCCCGGCGCAGAGTGCCATTTTGGTCGAGCACCCCACCGAGGATATGCACGGCGCGCCCCGGCGCAAAGATATTATTCCACATCCAAGTCGCCGGTTTGATCCCCAGGCGCACAGCATATAATTGTCCAGCGCCGAAATCGCAGTTCCAGATGAAAATATCGGAAGCCCCGTCCCCGTAAATATCATAATGCTGCTCAGCTTGCCCGTTATTGACAAAATAGCAGCCGATGATGGCCAGCCGCGAGCTTTCCAACTGGATGCCATGCCGGTATCCGTTGCTGATGGTGCAATTGCGCAGGGTGGGTGATACACGATAGATGTTCACGTTGGCGTTCCAACTGCCGCCATTCCAGGCAAAAGCCGTCTTTCCCGCATATTGCACTGTCACGCCGGTCAGGGCGCTGATCCTGTCGTCGGCCATGGCGTCGAAGAAAAGCCCCTTCCAACTGCCGATTACGGTCTCCACCGCCCGCGTCAGGGTGATCGGGCCGGTTGTGCCATCCGCGATCAATGCCCCCGGCAAGCTGGACGTGCCGATGAACAATCCCGCTTCTTCGGCGAACTTGAGGGTGGCGCGAGGGCCGATGGTTAATACCGGCCCTCCGCTGCCAGCGACGGTGACCGCGCTCTCTATGTAATAGTATGAGGTTCTGTGGCCCTCCCAATGGCCGCTCGTCGTCAAGGCTCCGCCCAGAACGTATATCCCTCTCCCTGCCTCAAAGGCGTTGTACCGCATATTCTGAACAGCCTGGGCAGGTATCTTCACCGCAAAAGCCGGCCCGTTCTGGAAGGTGTTGTATCGGATGAGGGGCGAGGAGGCACTGTCGCAGCGGATGTCGAAATGGGCGTCTGCCGAGCCGTTCGCTACGAAGGCGTTAGCCATGATGGTGGCGGCGGAGGCTTCCATGACGATGCCATGCCTCTTGGAATGGCCGATCACCGATTGGCTGATTGTGGGCGAGACATGGTAAATGTTTATATTGCCGCTCCAGATTTGCTCGTGCCAGGAGGTGTCATACCCTCCGTAGTCCACGATCAATCCCGCCAGGCTGGTGAGGCTGGCATTGCAAGTCGAGTCCAGGAAGATGCCCGACCAATTCTCTACCCCTTCAGCCCGCGTGAGGTGGATCCAGGCGCTTCGACCATCGGCCACCAGAGCGCCGGGCGAGGTCTGTGTGCCGACGTAGAGGCCAGCGCCCCGGGCGAACTTGAGCGTGATGCCAGATCCCAAGGTGAGGATCGGCGTGCCTGGGCCGGCAATATAGACATCCCCTTGAACGTAATAGTGGCTCATGCCCTGGTTGGTCCAGGAGATGTTCGCGCTGATGGTTCCCGGCAGGACGTATACCCCTTTCGTGGGATGGAAGATGTTGCTTTGCACCTGCCCGACAGCCATTGCACCGGCTCTGACCGCATAGGTCTGCCCATCGTGTCCTGGCCCGAACTCGTTATTCTCGATGACCGGCGTGGAAGCAGCATCGCAGGCGATATCATAGTCATTTTCCTGAGATCCATTATTACGCAGCAGGTTGCCGCGGATGATCGGCGCGGCTCCTTCCATCAAGATGCCATGCTCTTTGGCATACGAAATTACGCCATTGAGCAGTGTGGGATTGCTGTGATAGATGTTCACCGCGCCACCCCACTCCTTATCGTGCCATCTCGGTCCCTGGCCGCTGCCGCCGTACTCGATCACGGCTCCCGTCAGTTGCGTGCTGGTAAAAATGCAGGTCTCATCGAAGAAGAGGCCGGCCCATGCGCCGCTCTCTCGGGCGCGCGTGAATCTGACTCCCAATGTCCCACCGTTGACTTGAAGTGCGCCACGCTGGCCATTGGCTCCAACGTAGAGGCCCGCCCGCTCCTCGAACTTGAGGGTATGCCCCGCTCCCAGAACCAAGACAGGGTTCGCTGTCCCGGCTATGAAGATATCCCCCAGAACGCGGTAATGGCTTGCACCCTGGTTGATCCAGGTCGCATTGGCTCTGATCTCTCCGCCGATGATCACGCACCCGCGCGTGAGATCGGTAAAGGTGTTAAGGCGCAACTTGCCTATCGCTTTGGCTGCTACCTGGATGGCATAGGGTCGGCCCACGCCGAATGTGCATCTCCTGATGGTTGGATCCGATTCCGTATCACCGAAGATATCGTAACTTTCCAGGCCATCTTCAGCGCCATTGTGATGGAAAGTGCAACTGAGGATCGTCGGGTTCGCCCTGAACATGCTGATGCCATGTTGCTCGCTATGATGAACCTCGCATTGCTCGATGCGTGGCGAGCTATTGTAAATGTTGATGTTCCCATCGCAGTATGATTCATGCCAGAGGTAACCTCGCCCACCGTAGCCGATGCGCAGGCCCTTGACCACGCAGGCGGCCACCTTAGTGCGCCGGTCAAAGCTCAAACCGGCCCAGCGGACATTGCTTTCCAGGCTCGCACTGGTGAGGGTGATCGACCCGGAAGCCGTCGTCCCATCGGCGACCAGAGCGCCCTCCTGATCCAGCGAGCCTATGAAAAGCCCGCTGCTCTCCTCAAATTCCAGGGTCACGCCTGGCGAGATAGTCAGTACGGGCGAGTTGGGGCCGGCGACATGCACGCCGGGGTGTGTTCTGCCGGCGTCACCGGCGGTGATCCGATAGGGGACGCCATGATTTCTCCACGTGCCGCTTTCCTGCATCGTGCTGCCCCGAATCATGATCCGTTGGCCTGGCCTGAAAGTATTATCCTGCAGGCTGGCGATAGTGTCGGCCGGCAGGGAAACGGCATAAGGACGGTCGCTCTGGAACCTGCACCCTTGTATCACTTGCGGCCAGGCGGTCAGCTCGCCCCAAATATCGTAGTGGTCATTGGCAGTCCCATTGTTGGAGAAGGTGCAGTCCCGTATGGAGGCGATGGACTCATCCAATTCCAGGCCGTTCCTGGCACTGTGGGAGATCGTGCAATGCTCGATGGTCATTGCGGCATAATAAACGTTGACATTGCCGTAGCGCGTCTTGCCTTCCCAGGGGTCACCACCCCCACCACCGTAGCTGATCGTGGCATAGCTGAGGACGCTGCCGAGATCTCTGAACCCGAAGAAGAGGCCGCGCCAGTAGCCCGGTTGCGGGGAATCGGAGTAAGCGGTGAAGGTGACCCTCCTCCGCTCATCGCTTTCTCGGATCACAACCCTGCCCCATCCATTCTCGCCGAGTGCGCCGTCTCCTACGAGTAAGGCGCCACCCTGGTCGAATCTCACTTCGGTTCCACCATAGATGTACAATGTGGCGCCGGTCATAACACGTAAGGACTTGCGCATGACGATATAAGGGCCGTTTTCCGGTCGCCAGTGGGTGTCCACAAAGATGTCATCATTGACGACGGTGCCGGATGGACTTTGCGCTCTGGCTGTTGTAGCCCGCAGGCAGAAAACGAGGGATAAAAGAGCAAGGGCGATGAGCCATCGCGCCATTGGGAACCTCACGTTGAAACCTCCCTATGCTTACCTCAGACACGTCGGGGCTGCTGGCTGGGAAGAACTATAGCTATTATATCATGCGCCGGGCGCTGGTGACAATAGGACATTCGTACCCCGGCTAAGAGGCGAATTGCCTGTCCTCTGCCAGGAGAAGGCGAAGACCCTTACGGAGATCCGCTTTGGGCTTGAACCCTAGCTTTTGCTGTGCCAGGCTGATGTCCGCTACCAGGCGCGAGACGCCGCCGGACTCCGCGTTACTATAAAGGCGATGAACCCTGCGCCCAACGACCTCTTCGATGATATCAACCAATTGGTTGATGCTCACTTCGACTCCGCTGCCTACGTTGGCAACCAGGCCGTTGACATCCGGCGTCAGGGCGGCAGCGACCAACGCCTCGACCACATCGCTGATGCAGACAAAGTCGCGGGTCTGCGTGCCCTGGCCATAGATGACCAATGAACCGCCGCTTATCGCCTGTTGGAGAAACTTGGGGATGACAGGAGGATGGGAGGGGGGAATGGCCTGGCCGGGGCCGTAGACGTTAAAGATGCGCAAGATGACCCTCTCGATGCCATATAGGTTTCCAAGAGCTTGCGTGTAACCCTCCGCGGCCATCTTGCTCACCGCGTATGGGCTTTCGGGGCGCAAAGGAGCCGTCTCTTTGACCGGTTGTGCGGCTTGCTCGCCATAGGCCGCACCTGATGAGGCCAGGATCACTCGCTTGACCCGCGCATCGCGCACCGCTGTCATCAAGCTGACCGTGCCGCCCACATTCACATCGTTATATTCCACCGGATACAGAATGGATTCCTGGACATACACTCTGGCTGCCAGGTGATAGACGCAATCCACCCCGCGCAGAAGCGTCCAGAGCTTGGGGATATCGCGGGTGTCGCCGCGCGTGAAGATGACGCGCGGATCGAGCCGGCTGGAGTCGCCCGCGCTCAGGTCATCCAGCACTCGCACCTGGTGGCCCAGCTCCACGAGCCGGTTGGCCAGCGCTGACCCGATAAAGCCTGCCCCTCCGGTGATAAGGCATCTCATAGACTCTCCCCCCATAGTGTAAGGAAAAGTAAGTAGGAATGATTATAGCTGCCTCGGAGTAACTGTCAATAGCGTGATCCCTTTCAGATGCTGATTCCAATCGGCTCTTGCCAGTGTTGACAATTCTTGGAGTCGTGATATAATGATAGAAAAGCTAGAATTTCAGACCAGAAGAAGGCAACAATGGTCTGACCGTGTGATCTCGCTGAACAGGGGTGCTGGTGAAAGAAAGGAGGTGTAGCGGGCGAAAAGTGACCTTTTTGGGGTTCTGAACGTGTCTTTGAGTGAACCGGCTAATAAGATGCCAAGGAGAAGAAGAAATGGCTGAGCACAAACTGACTCGACGTGATTTTCTGAAGGTATCTGTGATTACTGTTTTGGGCGCCGCGCTCCAGGCGTGCGCCAAGGCGACCCCGGTTCCGGAGCCGACCAAGCCGCCCGTGGCCGCGCCGACCGCGACGCCAAAGCCTGCTGAGCCGACCAAGCCACCAGCGCCGACAGCCACGCCCAAGCCTGTCGCCAAGTACAACGAAGCGCCTGCGCTGGCTGAATTGGTGAAAGCGGGCAAGCTGCCCCCGGTAGCGGAGAGGATCTCTCTTGAGCCTTTGGTAATCGAACCAGTAGAGGAGACCGGTCAGTACGGCGGGACGATGAATGTGCTCATGGATATCACCCTCGGCACCAATTTCATGTGCATCGGCACCTCTGAAATGATGCTTCGTTGGGACCGGGCGGTCAAGACTATCATTCCCAATGTAGCCAAGAAGTGGGAAGTCTCGGGAGACGGCAAGGTCTTCACCCTCTACTTGCGGAGGGGAATCAAGTGGTCAGATGGGCAGCCCTTCACCGCCGATGATGTAATGTTCTTCTTTGAGGACGTGATAGGCAATAAGGAGATCACCCCTGCCTTCCCTACTGAGTTTGTGGTAGGCGGGCAGCCGGTGAAAGCAGAGAAGATTGATGACTACACCGTCCGCTTGAGTTTCGTCAAGCCTCATGGATTCTTGCCTCAGTATCTCGCCTCCGGTGCGCGCCATTGGCGTCCCAAGCATTACCTGAAGCAATTTCACGCCAAATACACTCCGAAAGAACAGCTAGAGGCCAAAGCCAAGGAGGCCAAGTTTGAAAGGTGGGACCAGCTCTTCACCCAAAAGGATGACTGGTACAACTTGCAGAACCCTGATTATCCTGTCATCCAGGCCTGGTATCCCACCACGCCACCTCCATCCACACGGTATTCTTTCAAGCGTAACCCCTACTATTGGAAGGTGGATCCCAAGGGTAACCAACTTCCTTACGTAGATGAGGTCGTGGTCTCTATCGTGGAGGGTGCCGAGGTGGTCAAGCTCAAGACGGTAGCTGGCAACTCGGACTTGCAGTATCGCAGCATCGAGTTCGGCGATTATCCTCTCCTCAAGGAGAATACCGAAAAGGGAGGCTATCGCGTCTTCCTCTGGGAGAACCCCCGAGGGGCGCTCCCTGCCTTCATGCCCAACCAGAACTGCAAGGACGAGGTGTTGCGGAAGCTGATCCAGGAAGACAAGTTCCGCATCGCCCTCTCCTATGCCATCAACCGGCAACAGGTCAATGAGATGGTTTTCCTGGGAGCCGGGAAACCACGGCAGGCGACAGAGGCTTCTTCCTCGCCGGTTTACAAAGAGGAGTATGGGAAAGCCTACGCAGAGTACGATCCCAAGAAGGCTAATGCTCTCCTGGATGAGATAGGCCTGACCAAACGGGATGCGGAAGGATATCGCCTGCGACCCGATGGCAAGACTCTCTTCCTGCTCGTCGAGACGCCGGGCGAGGATCCGGCCACGACGGCTCAGGTTGAGTTGCTCAAGAGATACTGGAAAGACATAGGGATCAAAACTGAGCTACAGAATCTGGAGAGGGCCATATTCCGCAACCGGGTGTATGCCGGGGATGTCAGCATAGGTACCTGGCTCCTCGACTATGTTTACTACCCCTACAATCCCATTTTCACCGTTCCTATCTCGCAAAGCACGTATTGGGCGCCGGCCTACGGTCAATGGTATGCTACAGGGGGCAAAGCTGGTGAGGAGCCTACAGGGGACCTCCGCAAGCTCCAAATCATCTGGGATGAGCTGAAGGAGGTCATTGATCCCCCAAAGCAGATCGAGCTTTTCCGCCAGCTCTATGACCTCCACGCCAAACATTGCTGGATAATTGGCATTGTGGGTGAGGTCCCTCAGCCGATTGTAGTGAGCAAGAAGCTCCGCAATGTTCCGGAGAAGGGGCTTTACTCCTGGACGCACGGACAATACGTGGGCTGGAGCCAGATGGAGCAGTACTTCTTCAAGGGGTAGGCCTTCCAATCTCATAAAGGTAGCAGAGGTTTCATTGTATACGCAGATGGCCAGCGCGAAGAGATGGCTAGGCAACAGGGCCAGTCGCGCTGGCCATTTTGCTGAGAGGAGACACCAGTGCTGCATCGCCATAGACATATGGAAATTGGCTTTGTCTACAGTGAGACCATGACCAACCCATTGCGAGCTCGCGACGTTCTCACAGAGATGCGCGATTGGGGCGCAGACTGCGTGGTGAGCATGGTCTACGAGCAGGACCTTATTCGATGGAGCAAGGACATGCAGCGCTTCTACGAGATTGTGGCAGATGTGGGGCTTCGCAGCTATATCTCGCTGGGTCGTTATGGCGTCGTATTCTCCGGTTTGCTCATGGTGCCCAGCCTGTTCACGTATATGCACCCTGAAACGGTCATTGTCAGGGAAGGGGAGCAATCCCAGGCCGCTGGGGAAGCCGATGCGATAGGATCGCGGTTTTTCCAGCGCATCAGTTGCGTCAATCATCCGCTATTTCGCAAGTATTTGGAGCAGCAACTCGGCGAAATCCTTAACCGATACCAACCGCAAGGGTTGTTGTTCGACGAACCTAAAGGCTTGAATCTGCCATGTTCATGCCAGTATTGTCGTCAGGCTCGGCAGGCTGATGAAAGTCCACAGGAAGCCAACTTGCGCTTTCAGGTCGAATTCCTGCGCGATCTGTGCAATGAGGCCAAAGCTCACAACGGCAGTCTATTGACGATGATGGTAGTCGGTCACCATGCTGAGACTCTGCTTCGTCATTTCGCAGCGGTGGACTCACTGGACATGCTAGGGGTGGAAGCGTATTGGGTGTCGAGGGGGAAGGACCTGACGTGGCTGCGCGAGTGGTGTCCGACCACCGTGGCCAAGCTGGCTGCTTTCGGTAAGAAAACTCAGGTTTGGGCCAACAATTGGGGCATGCCTCGTCATCAGCAAGAGAATCTTCTGGAAGCCTATCGCCTCATGGTTGACGCCGGCCCGGACCAGTTGATGAGCTTCTGGTGGTGGCGGAACTCGGATGATCCGCTTCGTGTGATGGAACTGACCAAGGCTGGTATCCAGTATGCGGTTGCCAAGAAAAAGGAGAGCATGTGATGAGACTGGTTACATGTAAAGGGGGCCCGAGGGAGGTGGGGAGGCAACAGGGAGAAGCCCTACGTGAACTCATTTGGCGTCGCTGGGAGGGAGAGATCGGAAAGCTCCAACGCACTGTGGAAGAGAAATGGGGGCCTGAGATACTCTCCCGGGTGCAAAAGATCCACAGTCGGACTGTGCGATACCTCGAGGGCGAGCATCCGAGTATATTGGAAGAAATCCGCGGGTTGGCCGAGGGCGCCAACCTGCCATTTGATGATGCTTTGCTCATGTCTACATACAACTCAGTCTTGTTCGCCACTGGCAATGGGACTCCCTGGGCAGGGCGGATCGTGTGTGACCAAATGAACGGGTGTAGCGGCGTGGCTTTCGCCGATAGCCCTGTTGGGCCATTTGTCTTCAAGACCTATGACCCTACGGGGAAACCTGAGATCAACTCGCCTGCCAGGCGCCTGGAGAAAGGGGAGCAGGAGAACTGGCTCATCTATGTACTACACGCAGAGTACAAGGACGGGCCGAAGGTTATAGGCGTCCGGCTCGCCGGCAGCATATGGACAGAGACCGGCATCAACGCGGATGGCTTTGCCTTTGCCAGCGCGTCGCTTCATCCCAAGCTATATCCGCAACAGGCGGCGGGGCTTCCGCAACACTTCTTGGGCACGATGGTGCTGTCGCGTTGCCGTTCGACTGCGGAGGCCCGGGCGCTGCTCCCGAAAGTCCCGGTTTTTGGCAAGGGCTATGCCATGGTGCTGAACGATGTATATGGCCACTGTGTTGGTGTGGAGAAGACCGGCAACTACACAGGCTTTAATCCTCCATCGCTTGGCATTGCCTACCAGACCAACCATTTGCGCTCTGAAGCGTTGTCCCAGATTGGGTTCGAACAGGATCCGGGTTTCTGGAACTCAGGGACAAGCCCCTCTAAAGGATATTTCCGCAATTCGCACAACCGTGTGCGGCATCTCGAGCGGCAGTTGCCTGCCTTGGCGGCAGAGACCGATTTCGACGTATTGCTTAGCAAACTATTCCACGCTGGCGCGCCGGGAGACCTGATTCAAACGTGCATAGAAGCTTGCCAGTACTGGATCACAACCTGGGCAGCGTTAGCATTCCCTGAGAAGAAAGAGATGTGGGTGACTCAAGGGTTGCCCGAAGAGTGTCAGTTTGAGGTTTTCAAACTGTGAGTGGGCCAGGTGATAAACGGAGTTTCGACTTGTAAAGCCATGGTCAGCACGGGTGTGACGATCGCATCGTGGTCGCTATCTGTGCTGACCGCTTTCCATGTTGGGAGGAGTAGACAGTATGGATCTTTTCAAGGCCAGGGGGACTCCTCGCGAGGTGGGGCGACAATATGGAGAAGCCTACCGAGAAGGCTTCCATTCCTTTCACGCTGAAGCAGAGGAAGCCGCCTCGCGACGCGCTCCGCATTGGCATGGTGAACTTGATCTACTCGGCCAGACGATTCGCTCGCAATTCCCTCGTTTTTGGGAGGAAATGGTTGGTGCGGCTGAGGGAGCTAATATGCCGTTAGAGAAGCTCTTGCTCAACCATCGCTATGTCCTCCAGGCCGAGGCGGGTTGCACGAACATAGCTTTCTTGGGCGTTCCCTCTGGGCCAATCTTCGGCAAGAATCTGGATCTCGGCCTCAACCCCACCTGGACCTTCATCGTGCGCCATGTCCAGTATGAGAACGGGAACGAGGTTATCCACACCACCTGCGTGGGCGACATCATGGGGCGCGACACATGCATGAACGGGCGTGGATTGACGGTGGGGGGTAGCTCGGTGGGAAGCGTCTTTCAAAAGAGCCTGCATAATCCACCCATTGACGTTGGCATTTACGAGATGATCGCTTCCTGTTCGAACACAGGGGAGGCGATTCGTTTCTTGCAGCGGTTTCCGTATTTCGGCAAAGGGTATAACTTTGTCCTGGTAGACGAGCATGGTGACGGCGTGGTGTTAGAATGCGCCTGCCCATTAACGCAGGTGCGCCGCCCAGAGCCGGGACGAGATGCGATCTTTTGCACGAACACCTACAAGCTGCCCACGCTGCGCACTGCTGACCGGCGGACTCCACAAGGGAAGCTTCACTCTGAGCGACGCTACCATTATCTGGAGAGAAAGCTCTTTGAGGAGCATGTGCCGCGCACGGTGGAGCAGATGAGGACACTGCTGTCCTCGCATGGCAAAGATGGCGGCCTTTGTAACCCTGCCTTCGAAGGAGACGAGCTAAAGACCCGCCTGTCGGTCATCACCCTGTCTACAGAGCGTGAGTTCTATCTCGCCGACGGGCGCCCGTGTGACGTTCCCTTTGAGCGCGTGTTGTAAGGTGAACGGAGCAGAAAGTGGGACGGTGGACATGCCAGCAGTGACTATTGTTGAGGACCATCTGCCTCGTGCAGCCATCGTGATACACGAGCGAGCCTCGGCACAGGAAAAGTTCGCAGCAGCCGAGATGAAACGCTACCTTGCCAAGATCACTGGCGCCGAGGTGGAGATCACTACCGCAAAAGGCCACCCTTTCGAGCATTCAATTCATATCAGCAGGAGAGATCACCTTTCTGACAGAAGGCTAGGGGCAGAGAAACTCCAACGCGAAGGCTTTATCATCGCCGTGCAGGGCAGGGATCTCTTGCTCGTGGGGGCAGATGACGATGGCGTAGAACATGCCGTCTACGCCTTTCTGGAGCGTTTCTGTGGCGTGCGCTGGTACTGGCCCGGAGCGAGCGGGGAGATCATTCCGCGAAAGGCGACGATCCAGGTCAAAGATATTCATCTGCGGGAAGAGCCTGATTTCCAGTGGCGCCACATGGGGCCGGGAGGGCCGCTCTGGGGGCCGAAGGATAAGTGGGAGAAAGAACGAGAGCTTGGGGTTAGCGAGGAACACCAAAGGGAGGTTGCTCTCTGGGAGCGACGCAACCGACTCGGCGGATTCAAGATCGCGGACGGGCATGCCTGGATACGTATAATACCGCCGGAGAAATGTGGGGAAGAACATCCAGAATGGTTCGCTCTGGTGAACGGCAAGCGAGACAATGCCTATCACGATGGCAAGCACGCGAACCAGCTTTGTACTACCAACCGCGAGATGATTGATACGTTTGTGGCTAGAGTTCGCGAGTATCTCGACACCCACGATGTGGATGCTGTCTCTATCAGCCCGAATGATGGCCTGGGCTTTTGCGAGTGTGAGCAATGTCGGGCCCTTGATACCGGCGATATGATGGAGCTAGGAGGCGAAAAGTACCCCGTCCTCACCGACCGCATCTTTACCTTCGCCAACGAAGTGGCGGAGAGGATCGCGAAAACCCATCGCGACAAATATCTTCTGCTGCTTGTCTATTCGCTCTATGTCGTCCCTCCCAAGCGCGTCAAGCTCCGCGATAACATCATTGCCCAATTCTGTATGCAAAGCGCTATCCATTGGAATAAGGATTTGCGGGGACGCGATTACCAGCGGCTACGTGAGCTTTCTCGTTGGAGCAAGGAGCTTGGCATCTATGAATACTATATCAACGGCTCGTGGCCGGATTTGCCTCGGCTCTTCCTCCCGTTGATCACGGATTCGATCCGCCTATGTCATGAGCTGGGGTTCCGCTACTATTCTCCGCAGATGGGTTCGGGTTTTGCCATCAATGGCTTGAACTATTATGTTGCCGCTAGGCTTCTCTGGGCTGTTCAGACAGATATACCGGCGCTGCTCGCCGATTTTTACGAGAAATGCTATGGCCCGGCTGCACCCATGATGCAGTGCTATTATGAGCAATTGGAGAAGGCCTGGCGTGAGGCCAAGTCCCTGCCTGCGTTCACTGAGCAATCTCATTACGCCTGGTATATGGAGACATTCTCCCCAGAGTTTCTGACCGATTGCCAGCGCTATCTCCAACGGGCCTATGCTTTGGCGGACAGCGATGAGATTCGGCAGAGGATTGGCTTTGCGCAGGGGGGATTCAAGTATGTGCTGCTCACGCTCGACGCTGTGACGAAAGCGAATGCCCTGGAGCAGCGCGGGGTGGTGCTCTTCCCTCTCGAGAAGGCCCAGGAACGATGGGCGGAGATAGACAGAGAGGAGGACTTGCGGAGGCTCTTGAGTGAAACGGTGGAAGCCTGGGAGAGACGAGGACGCTATATTGAAGAACTCAAGCAAGGCTACGAAATATCGTACCTCTGGGTTAGATACACCGATGAAAACCGGCAATTCAACCCTTTGAAGAATTTGTATATACTGCAGGGCAAATCATCCTAAACCAAAGGAGCGTGACATGCTGAAGCAATTAGAGGTCAAAGGGTCTCCCTTTGATAGAGGCGTCCAGATGGGAAGGGCCCTTAAGGCCGGGATGGGAAGAGAGACACACGGTTGGGCGAAATGGCCAGCGGACCCAGCCACGAAAGAAAAGTACAAGGCACTGATCCCGAAGGTCTCTGTCTATTTACAGGCTCAACTCCCGGAGATTTTGGAGGAAATGCAAGGGATCGCGCAGGGAGCCAGCATAGCTTTCGAGGAGGCTTTTCTGCTGAGTGCGGGCAATTCTTTAGGGCCTGCCGTGTCCTCTCTCGCTTGCACCAGTATAGGTTTTATGACGAGCGATGTGGGGCCGATCCTGGGCAAAACCGACGACGGTGGTACGCCGCCTGACCTAGACGCGGTGATCAAGCAACGGTTTGACAACTTGCGCGCCCTTACTATCAGACCGGATCATGGATACGACACGCTCTGTGTGACCCCGCTGGGCACGATCTGGTCCGAGTGTGGCATCAACGCAAAGGGCCTCTGCATAGGGACGAGTTCCGGACACCCAGAAAGAACCCGTGAGGATGGTGGGGGAATACCGCAACACATCATACCTCGGTTGGTTCTCCTCCATTGCGCCGACGTTAACGAAGCGATCGAATACCTCAAAGGCTATGACACGATGGGCAAGGGAATCAACCTGGTGCTCGTAGATGAGAAGGGGAACGGCGCAGCCATCGAAGCGGCTTACACCCTGCATGGCGTGCGGAGGCCGACGAACGGGGTCATCTTCGCTACCAACCATTACTTTGCACCGGAGATGCAAGTCTTTACTGCGCAAACGAATCCGGAGTTCATTAGCTCGCGCTATTTCCAAAATTCGGTGAATAGGGTTGTTAATCTCCTTGGTCGTTTCGGATCGAAAGAAAAAGGGCTGACCTTTGCCGAGATGAAGAGCACATTGATGGATCATCACAATCCAGGCGCTATCTGCCAGCATCCCGAAGATAATGATGCTAACTTTCTGACCTACTATAGCGCGATTCTCGTTTCCAAGACGCGGGAGATGTGGCTGAACGAAGGAAAGCCATGCCTTGATAGATTCGAACGATACATGCTCGCTTCATAAGGGCGAACCTGTCCAGCGTCCCTTGGCAAGGTGAAGCCTACCCGCTTTGTCCAATGCTAAAAAGGGGGAGCGATGTTGCAGTACATTGCCAAAAGAGTCGTTTATTTTATCCCTACGCTCCTGGTGATCTCGGTTGTCTCTTACTTCTTGATCGAATTGCCGCCTGGCGACTATCTGACTTCGTATCTGGCCGCATTGGAGTCGCGGGGGCAAATGGTTGATCCGTCCGTGATAGAGGGTCTGCGCCGACGCTATGGCCTTGACCAGCCTGTCTATATGCGCTATCTGAAGTGGACGTGGAACCTGCTGCATGGGGATTGGGGCCATTCCTTCGAATGGAACCAGCCCGTATCCAAGCTCATTGGGGATCGCGTGTTGTTGACCTTTGTAGTATCCCTGGGCACGATGTTATTCACCTGGATCGTGGCTTTTCCGATTGCCATCTATTCGGCCACACACCAGTATTCCGTTGGCGACTATTGCTTTTCTTTTCTCGGCTTCTTCGGATTGGGCATACCTGATTTCATGCTGGCTTTGGTGTTGCTCTGGATTGCTTATGCCAACTTTGGGGCCGACCTTAGCGGGCTTTTCTCGGAGAAACTGGTCGGAGCACCTTGGAGCTTGGCCAAAGTTGCGGACATGCTGAAGCATCTCTGGGTTCCGCTGGTCGTCTTGGGCACCGCCGGAACTGCCGGGTTGATACGCACGACGCGGGCCAACCTCCTGGATGAACTGAGAAAGCCCTACGTTTTCACTGCTCGCGCCAAGGGCCTGACGGAACGCAGGCTGCTCCTAAAATACCCGCTCCGCGTGGCATTGAATCCCTTCATCAGCGGAATCGGCTACGTCCTGCCCGGCCTCGTCTCGGGCGCCACGATCATATCGGTAGTTTTGAACCTGCCCACGACAGGCCCCCTCCTGCTCAGGGCACTGATGAGCCAGGATATGTACCTGGCGGGCAGTTTTATCATGATGTTAAGCACGCTTACGGTTATTGGCACTTTGATTTCCGACATCCTGCTCGGCTGGGTGGACCCGCGGATACGCTATGAGTGAGGAATGAGCATGCAAAAGGAAACAGATCAAACTGCAGCTCAAGAAACCATGTATCAGGGACAGCTTGCGGAGGAAAAGATCTACGTTGCCTCCCAGTGGCAACTGATGTGGTGGAAATTCCGCAGGCACAAAGCGGCCCTGGTCAGCGGCGTGGTTCTCATCTTTTTCTACCTGATCGCCATTTTCTGCGAGTTCCTGGCTCCTTTCGATCCCCACGAGATCTCAGAGCAGTACGTGTTTGCGCCCCCGCAAGGGATCCATTTTGTAGATGAGCAAGGGTTTCACCTGCGTCCCTTCGTATATGGTTTGACGCCGGGAAGGGATCCCGAAACCTTCCGGAAGATATTCAAGGTGGATAAGGAAAGGAAGTATCCTATTTACTTCCTGGTGTATGGCGATCCTTACAAGCTTTGGGGAGTCTTCCAAATGGATCTTCACCTTTTGGGCTTGCAGGATAGAAGCGGGACGATGTACCTGTTAGGAGCGGATAGACTGGGACGGGACTTGCTCTCCAGATTGCTCTATGGCACGCGGATATCCCTGTCTATCGGGCTGGTGGGCATCACCATCAGTTTCATCTTGGGCATTCTGATCGGTGGAGCCTCGGGGTACTATGGAGGGCTTGTTGACCTTATCGTGCAGAGGGTCATAGAGTTTATCCGTTCCATGCCTTCTATACCGCTCTGGCTGGCACTCAGCGCGGCCCTGCCGAAGGAGTGGCCTGCGATCAGGGTTTACTTTGGCATCACCGTCATTCTCTCCCTGATCGGGTGGACAGGGCTGGCCAGGGTGGTGAGAGGGCGGTTCCTGGCCCTGCGGGAGGAGGATTTCGTCATGGCCGCGCGCCTGGCGGGCGCCAGCGAGTTGAGGATCATCACCCGGCACCTTGTCCCCTCATTCTTGAGCCATATTATCGCTTCCCTGACGCTCACTATACCCGGTATGATCCTGAGCGAGACATCGCTCAGCTTTCTGGGTTTGGGATTGCGCCCGCCGGTGATCAGTTGGGGGGTATTGCTCCAGGACGCTCAGAACATTCGGGCGCTGGCGCATTCTCCCTGGCTTCTGGTTCCCGGCGCAGTTATTGTTGTGGTAATCTTGAGCTTCAACTTCTTAGGCGATGGCTTGCGCGATGCAGCCGACCCGTATAGTAGATAGATGCTTCATGCGCTCAGCATGATATGAGGTAAAGGCGATTCACGAATCACCTCTATCAGAGAACAGGGGGGCCTTATGAACTCAAGAGAACGGCTGGCACGCGCGTACCGCTATGAAGAAATGGACCGGCCGGCTGTCTACAGTCGCACCGCTTTCCCTCCCAACGATCCCAGCTATGACAGGCTCAAAGCATATCTCG
>CAYPON010000024.1:0-19243 GCA_964412315.1 uncultured Anaerolineae bacterium
CGTCTATATAGTCCAAAAGGAAAGCCAGAGCCACCCCTGCGAGAAGCGCCAGAAACAGCCGGATCGGCAGGTCGAGCCGTTCCTTGAGGCTGGCGCCCAGCGGGGACACAACCGGCGGGTCAATGAGGCCCACCTGGGCGTTCTCGCTTCCCAACTGCGCCAAAAAGTCCGCGCTCCGCTCGCGTAGCACTTTCACCGCTGCGTTGGCGATCTGGCGAAGCTCAGCCTCCTGGCTCCAGGTCATGTTCACCGTCAGGATGCGATGCAGCTTGCCCGCCTGCGTGCTGCCGCGAATAGTGCCCGCCGATACGCGAATCCCCTGGCTGGCCAACTCCTGGCTCACGGCGTTGGCGAACGCTTCGCTTTTGACCACCTCCGCCAAGTCATCCACCAGGTATTCTGAGGCCAGCCAGGTATAATACCGGTCGTAGGTGTAATACTTCCCGGCGCCGGGCTCGGGCCGGACGCCGACGGCGAAACGCATTGTGGCCTGGTAGAGCGGAGGCTTGGGCGACAAGGCTGCTGGCAAACTGAGCAGGAAGACCAATGCTACCAGCAAGGCCACGAGCCGCCACCGTCTCCAAACGATGCGGGCATACTCCTTCAGTTCCAAAAGACACCCTCCTCTCCATACTACTGCGTACGAAAGATAGCGTATGGAACATTTCGCTGGAAGTCCTCGATGCGCTCGCGCAAATGTCCGCGAGCAGGTTGGGGAAGATGGTCGAAGGGGAAATAGCGACACTCGGAAGTCTCTGCGGTTGCTTGCTGCAGATCGCCGCCAATGATCTCCCCCTCAAAGGCCACCGCCAACGTGCCCTCATCCGGCTTGGAGTAAAGCCCAACCACACGCTTCAAGCGCACGTCAAGCCCGGTTTCCTCCTTGACCTCCCGGATGGCCGTTTGATCAATGGATTCCCCAGGTTCCATCACGCCGCCAGGGAGGCTCCAGTACTGCTCGCCATAGTTCTGCTTGACCAATAGAATCGAGTCACTTTGGCTGATGAACACCAACGCGACAACGACGAATCGGGGCAATTTGGTCATTGCCTGGCCTCATTACCGGCCCAACCTGGTCGTGACATACTCTGCCAATCGTTCCTTAAATACGCTAGTATCAAAGCGCAAAGCATGGCGGCGTATCTCTTGCGGATCGAAGCGCGCCTCGTCGAATCTGGACACCGCCTCGGCCAACGATTCTGGCGTTTTCTCATGGAAGAAAAGCCCCGTCACCCCTTCGACGACCGTATCCGACGCGCCACCTCCAGCGTAGGCGATCACCGGTCGTCCCGCTGCCTGCGCCTCCACGGGCGTGATACCGAAATCCTCCTCGCCGGGAAAGATAAAGGCTCGACACTGAGCCATCTCTTGGCGCAGTTCAGCCTGGCCCAGCCGCCCGCGAAAGATGATGTTCGGTCTGGCGATGGCTTCCAGAGCGGCTCGATCTCGCCCGTCCCCGACGACATGCAAGGGAAGGCCGAGTTGATTGAAGGCTTTTACCACCAAATCCACCCTTTTGTAAGGGATCAGCCGCCCTGCGCTCAAAAAATAGTCGCCCCGTTCCGCAGACGGTGCGAAATCCTGGACGTTGACCGGCGGATGGATGACCTCGGATTCCCGCCGGTAGTACTTGCGAATGCGCGCCTGCACCACCCTGGAGATGGCGATGAAATCATCCACCCTATCCGCTGCCTGGCGATCCCATATCCGCAAGCGACTGATCATTACTGGCAGGATGGCGCGGGCCAGCCACCCCAGCCCCTCGCGCTGTACATAGTCCTCGTAATTCCACAGAAAGCGCGCTGGCGTCAGGCAGTAGCAGATATGCCGCGTCTCTGGCGGCGTGAGAATGCCGTGCGCGAAAGCGCTTGTGACACTGATGACCACGTCATAGCCGCGAAGGTCCAATTGCTCAAAGGCGAGAGGATAAAAGGGGAGAAAGGGCTGATGGTGTCTCTTAACGAGTGGCCAGCGGTTCAAAAAGGAGGTGCGAATGTCCCAGGAACGGTATGCTGCGGGCATTGCTTCCGGCCAATAGATAGAGGTGTAGACAGGAGCCTGTGGATACATCTCGTGGACGACTTCCAGCACCCGCTCGGCTCCGCCATATTGATTGAGCCAGGAACACGCGATAGCAACGCGCAACCTGTTTCCTCCACAGACCTATAGACCTGACAGGTTTCCGAAACCTGTCATCTTCTCATTTCCCGATGCAAAACCGACGAAAGATCGTATCTAGCAAATCCTCCGTCACCGACTCGCCCGTGATCTCCCCCAGGGCATTGATCGCTCCCTTCAAATCTATCGAGACGAAATCGGCGGCCATTCCCTCCGCGTGGGATCGCCGGGCAGACTGCACCTGTTCCAGGGCACAGCGCAGAATATCCCGATGGCGAGGACTGCTTACTAGCGGAGCATCCGAAGACCACACCTTGCCTGCAAACACCGTCTCCTCGATGGCCTCCTCTAACGAATCTAGCCCCTGGCCGGTCAAGGCCGAGATTTGCACGCGCGTCGCCGTGGGCAGCAAGCCATCCAGCGAGGCGCGCAGCGACAAGTCTATCTTGTTGACGACCAATATCGTCGGTTTGTCTCCGATCAGGGCGGCGATCTCCTGGTCGGCAGCAATCAGCGGCTCGCTTCCATCCACCACGAGCAAGACCAAATCCGCCTGCTCCAATGCCTTGCGGCTCCGCTCGATGCCGAGACGCTCGACCAGATTATGCGGCGCGGTGATGCCCGCCGTATCCACCAGACAGAGCGGGATGCCCCCCAGGTTCAGCGTCTCTTCGAGCGTATCCCTGGTCGTGCCGGGGATGGGAGTGACGATGGCGCGATCCATGCGCAACAAGGCGTTCAACAGGGACGATTTGCCCACGTTGGGGCGGCCCACGATAGCCGTGCGAATCCCTTGCCGGTAGATGATCCCCCGTTCCGCCTCCGCAAGGAGCTTCTTGAGATCCTCCTCGGCTTTCGCCAGTCCCGGCAAGATATCCTCATAGGGTATTTCGTCGTGGGTGAAATCTATCGTCGCTTCCAGATAGGCCAGGATATCCACCAGCTCCTGGCGCACGGCGCGCACACGATCGGACAACTTGCCTTCCAGTTGGCCGACCGCCACACGCAGGCTGGCCTCCGTTTTGGCACGCACGATGTCCAACACAGCTTCCGCCTGCGCCAGGTCCAACCGTCCATTGACAAAAGCGCGCAGGGTGAACTCGCCAGGCTCTGCCAGGCGCGCTCCATGGCGCAATGCCAGTGCGAGCACCCGCCGCAGTGGCACGATCCCACCGTGGCAATTGATCTCGGCCACATCTTCGCGGGTGTAGCTGTTGGGCGCACGCATATAAGACGCCAAAACCTCGTCCAGGGTTTCCTGGGTCTCCGGATCCACGATACGCCCATAATACAGGCGATACGGCTCGAAAGCCACCTGCCGTGTGGAATGGCCGCGTCCGCGGCGGAATATCTTTTGCAGGATCGGCAGCGCATCTGCGCCGCTGAGCCGGACGATCCCGATTCCCCCTTCGCCCACCGGCGTGGAGATAGCGACGATAGTGTCACTCAAGCTGTACATTTCGCCCAGGCCATTCACCAGTCAACATACAGGGCCAACGGTCATCACTTCGCCCTCACCAATATTTTACCATTGAGCCGCCCTCTAAGCCAAACTGAGGGGCGCTCCGTGAGCTTGCCCTTTTCATTTCTCCAGGATGATCGTCACCGGCCCATCGTTGTGGATCTCGACCAGCATCATGGCCTGGAACACGCCTGTCTCGACAGACACCCCTTCTGCCCGCAAAAGCTCCACAAAGCGCTCGATCAGGGGTTCCGCGACCTCCGGTCGCGCTGCGTCGCTGAAACTGGGCCTAAGCCCCTTGCGCGCATCCCCATAGAGGGTGAACTGTGAGATAACCAACGCTTCTCCTCCTGTGTCGAGGAGCGAGCGGTTGAATTTGCTCTGTTCGTCGGCAAAAATTCGCAGATGAGCGATTTTGTGCGCCAGCCAGACGGCCTCGGCTTCACTATCCCCCTCTCGTATGCCCAGCAATACCGCAAGCCCTGGGCCGATGGCCCCCACGACTTGGCCAGCCACACTAACGGACGCTTTCGTGACACGCTGGATGAGAGCACGCATCTGATCTCCTGTGGCGATTTGTCTAAATCGTCATAATCTGGTATGATTCTTTTACAGTCTATTTCCAAAGGAACCGCGATGATCAAACTACTGATGAGTTGGGATATCATGCCGGATAAGGAAAGGGAATTTCTTGACTTTCTCATGCAGGAATTCACGCCTACTATCCAAAAGCTGGGCCTTCAGCCTACCGATGCCTGGCTGACTGTGTACGGCGAAGGCCCGCAGGTGCTGGCCGGTGGCGTCACAGAGGACATGGAAGCCATGACCGCTCTTTTGGAGAACAACCTGTGGCGCGAGTTGGAACACAAGCTACTCGAATATGTGACCAATTACAAGCGCAAGGTCGTCCTAGCCGAGGGGGGCTTCCAACTATAAACCACCAACAAAAACAAGGGCTTGGCTCTTTGGCGCCAGTGCCCTTGTTTTTGTTTCGCCCTTTGTGGCGGTCGGAGCCGCTTTTAGCCTGGCTCTATGACCCGGAATCGCTCGCTTTCTCCTTCTTCTCTCCACCTGATTCGCTCTTGCCTTCACTTTTGGAGGAACTTGACACAGCATTGGAGCCCGACCGATGGTCTGTGCAATAAAACCCGGACCCCTTGAAGATGATTCCCACTGGCTGAATGAGACGGTGCACCGGCCCTGAGCATTCCGGGCAGACCGGCAAGGGTTTATCGCTCATCCGCTCTCTTCGTTCAAAGTGTATACCACATGTTTCGCACTCATACTCATACAGTGGCATATACTTTACCTCCTACTATCATCATCTATTCCGAACCAGCAACTCGGCCGAAATCAGATTGGAATTCATGTCAAACCGAGCGGCTATTATACTCTTTTCGAGCAAAATGGCAAGTAGTGGCAGACCAGCGTGTCTGCCCAAACCGGCATCTACTTCACAAAGCCAATATTCCCAGGCGGCCAGTAACGAAACCAAGCACGTCCAATGATATACTCCAGGCGTACCATACCGAAGGAACGCGAGTCGCTGCTAAAGCTGCGATTGTCCCCCAGCACGAAAGCGCTATCGTCGGGAACTACCTCGGCTGCATGGCTGCTAAAGGTGAGTTGATCCACGTAATGTTCATCAAGCAACTGGCCATTGATGTATACATGCCCTTGGCGAATCTCGACTTGCTCGCCTGGCAACCCGACCACCCGCTTGATGAGCGGCGGGCCAGGTCGGTTGGGCAGCTTGAGCACAACAATGTCGCCGCGCCGGGGCTTGTGAAAGCGATAGGACACCTTTTCGATGATGAGCCGCTGGTCATTATACAGGTTTGGCTCCATGCTTTGCCCTTCCACGCGCGTCGCTTGAGCCAGGAACATATTGATGACGAAGACGATAATCAGCGCCGGGAGGACCGTCTCTAGTATATCGCGAAGCCAACCTTTTAATGGTTTCCCTGCGCTATCGAGAGGATTCAGATTGCCCTCTGGATAAAGGGGATCTTCGGCCATGTTCTTCTTTCCTCCGCGCCCTTAACGTGGTCGTCTGTCCTGGCGCTCACGGCCAGAACGGACGAAGCGTTCCCGTTGTGGTGGCCGTGCCCCCCTGCCACCTGTTCTTCGATCCCGCGCGCGCGCCTCCTCCGCTGTCCAACCTTCCAGAACCGCTTGGCGCGACAGTCTGATTTTTCCTTCCGGATCTATGTCAATGACCATGACCATGATCTCGTCGCCAACATGTACCACATCCTCGACGCTAGGCACACGGTAGTCGGCCAGTTGGGAGATATGCACCAGGCCCTCTTTCCCAGGCAAGATTTCCACAAAGGCACCAAAAGCTGTAGTGCGCACCACTCTGCCGGTGTAAATCCTGCCAACTTCCGGCTCTTCCGTTAGACCACGAATGAACAGCAAGGCTTTTTCGTTGCTCCCTTTGTCGGTCGCAGAGACATAGACGGTGCCATCGTCCTCGACGTCAATCTTGACGCCTGTCTGATCAATGATGCCGCGAATGGTCTTGCCACCCGGCCCAATGAGCGTGCCGATCTTTTCAGGATTGATCTTGAGCACGGTCACGCGCGGTGCATAAGGAGCTAAATCGGGCCGCGGCCTGGAAATCGTTTCCAGCATCCTATCGAGGATAAAGAGGCGTCCGCGGCGAGCCTGTTCTAACGCTGTCCTGAGGATCTCTTGACTCAGGCCAGCGATCTTAATGTCCATTTGCAGGGCAGTGATCCCTTTCGCCGTTCCTGTGACCTTAAAGTCCATGTCACCCAGGGCATCTTCGATGCCTTGAATGTCTGTGAGCACGGCATAACGGTCGCCTTCCTTGACTAGCCCCATCGCCACTCCCGCTACGGGTGCTCGGATCGGCACGCCAGCATCCATCAAGGCCAGCGTGCTGGCACAGGTGCTCGCCATGGAAGTGGAACCATTGGAGGATAGCACCTCTGACACCAGCCGAATCGTGTAAGGGAAAGCCCCCTGGTCAGGGATCACAGGCACCAGAGCACGTTCCGCCAGCGCACCATGGCCAATCTCGCGACGCCCTGGCCCACGCAACGGCCTCGCCTCGCCAGTAGAATAAGGCGGAAAGTTGTAATGGTGCAGGTAGCGTTTCGTCCCCTCTTCCTCTAGCCCTTCCAGCAATTGCTCATCGCCGACGGTGCCCAATGTGGCCAGGGTGAGCACCTGGGTCTCGCCCCGCGTGAACAGCCCTGATCCATGAGTGCGCGGCAAAAGCCCCACTTCGCAGATGATCGGTCGTATGGTCTCGTAATCCCGGCCATCGGGGCGAGCGCCCTGTTCCAGAATCCGCTGCCGCACCTCGGCCTTGAGGGCTTTCTCGAAGGCATTGTTGATATCCAGGGCTTGATAAGTCTCGCCGAACTTGGTCAACAATTCCTCGCGAAGGGCATCAAGAGCCTTGTTCGTCTCTTCCTTGGTGGCCGAACTTCTAGGAATCTCAACCAGGCGTCCACTCAGATGGGCATTGACCGCGACGACGACTTCATTAGGTAGCTCATAGAATGGGAAGTTTGCCTTTGGCTTCCCTATGTGCTCGCGCATCTCCTCTTGCATACGGATGACATCCTGATATGCACGGTGCCCCAGCGCGATCGCTTCCAGCATAACCTCCTCAGACACCTCGTTGGCTCCTGCCTCCACCATGATCACAGCCTCTCTGGTGCCAGCCACACGCAAATCCAGCAGGCTTTTTTCCATCTGCGGAACCGTGGGGTTGACGACCAATTGGCCATCAATGTAGCCGATGCGCATAGCGCCTACCGGCCCATTGAAGGGTATATCGGAGATCGTCAAAGCTGCCGAAGCGCCAATGATAGCCAGAATATCCAGAAAATGCTCCTGGTCTACTGAAAGGGCGGTGACGACCACTTGCACGTCATTGCGCAGGCCCTTGGAGAAAAGGGGACGCAAGGGGCGATCTACCAAACGGCAGAGGAGGGTCGCTCCCTCGCTAGGCCTGCCTTCCCTTTTGAAGAATCCACCGGGGATCTTGCCAGCGGCGTATTGCCGCTCTTCATAGTCTACCGTGAGAGGGAAGAAATCAATTCCCTCTCGCACTTCCTTTGATGCGGTCGCTGTCACCAGCACAACAGTGTCTCCAGAGCGGACCGTCACTGCACCGCCAGCCTGGAAAGCCAGCTTGCCAGTCTCAACGATCACCGTGCTCTGGCCCAGAGTTACGGAAAATGTATGTACCATATATTCTTTTGTCCTCCCCTCGTCTGATGGGAGGTCGGGGACGGCGGCCAGGGACTGGAGACTGGATCCTATCCAGCCCGTTTTCATCCGAACTATGCCCTATAGGATACACTCTCCAATTCCTGTAACCGCGGCCCGGACCTCGCCGTGAAATCCTCCCTAATTATACAGTTAAACGAGTAGATGGCGCCAACTCTTGAACCATCTACTCGCTCACCTGCCTGAATACTCTGTGCGCACTGGCATTATTTGCGCAAACCGAGGCGCGTCAGGATGTCTCTGTAACGGTTTACGTCCTTTTGGCTGAGATAAGTCAAATGCTTGCGGCGCTGTCCTACCAGCTTGAGCAAGCCTCGGCGCGAATGCTCGTCATTCTTATGGACCTTCAGGTGCTCCGTGAGGTCACTGATACGACGAGTCAGCAACGCGATCTGTACCTCAGGAGAACCGTTATCTTTTGGATGAATGTGGTATTCTTGGATGATGGTATCCTTCTGTTCTTTACTCAGAGGCATACCTCACCTCCTTTCAGCCCGAGCATGTTTCATAGCAAAGGGTGTTTCTTGAAACCCCCTGTCTTTCCGGTTGGAGATTATACCACAATTCCGCCTCAACAGCAAATCGGCCCTTTAAGATAAGGCCCAAGATGGCTCGTAGATCATGCGAGGTAACAGCACAACCTATAGTGTGCTACCGCATGTCCCTTCCACATAGCGTTCTCCGATTACGGCTCTTTGTGCCCCAAAGCAACACCGGAGAACGCATCACTACTATCTCATTGTCTAAATGTGCTCTGTGATAGAGCTTGTGTCGTGTCGAACTATGCGACTGTACCCCAAGCGATGGAGTTCTCCTCTATTCCTGTTTGGTTTTTCGATTCCCAGTCTTTTCTTTCCGAAAGACCACTTTTATGGGAATAGAGGCAACCTCCCGCCATGTGTCCTCCCCCTCATTTTGAAGCTCTAAACGAAAAGTGTATCGGCCTGGCTCTTTGACGCGAAATCCTGGGAAGCGCCTACGATCACGCAGTCGCTCAAACTTGGATAGGTCAACTTTAGATTCAACCGTCTTGAATACCTCTGCTGTAGGGGACAAGAGACTCAAGCGTGCGCACCCCCGGCTGGGTTCATTGAAATCGGACCGTGCCCATAAAGTGACAACTTCAAACGGCATGGCGACTACTGCTTCTGGTTTGGGTTCATCGGCGATGTTAATCTGGTCAATTACATTCTGAATACTTACTTGGTTTGAATCCTGGTCAATGACTGAGCTTGCGCAAACTACAGTCCAGACATGATCTATCATTGTGTAATCCTTTCGTACAGCAAGACTGCGTCAGCTTGATAGGCGAAAGTGTTAATGGGACAGTGGTCTTCCTGAATGGCCTCATCGGGCCCACGACCGCTCTCAACCGTAAGGCCAGCCCGCTGCTGGTCTACCAGAGTTGCCCATCTACTTTCAGCTTTTGGTCCCTGCATTTCCATTCCGTACCATTTTGTTATCTGCTTGGTATTCAGAACGCGCAGCCAGAACGATGGGCTCTCTTTATTGATAGCCCGCGGTCGCTCAGGTTCCCATTCCTCGAAAAGCACGACAGTGGCATCACTATGCGTTGTCACTTGTGCGACATCAAGGTCATATTTTTGTACTAGAATCGCAGCCGGGATATCCAGGCCCGCCTCAAGATTCCGTATCATTCTTAGTGTAAGCGGGCGTTTGCGGTTCAGCACCTCGGAAACACGAGAACGACTGCCAATATAGGGCTCTAAATCGCGACGTGACAAACCAAGTCTTTCCATATGGTATATGATAGCTTCGATGGGGTCAGGTAATGGAATCGCATAATGTTGTTTTTCATAAGCCTCCACAAGCATGACCAATACCTCTAGTCTGTCACCCTCAGGTGTATCAGGTTGGGCACCGAAAAGCCCCTCGATCTCTTTTAGTGCCGCTTCATAGTCCACTTCAGTTTTGATAGGCTTAATATCCATTGAGACGGCCTCCGATCAAATCGTACTGGCGTCCACCTTGTTGTATTCTGAGTGAGTGCCAATGAAACGGATGAAGACGATGTGGTTCGTATAATCAATCTGAACCACTAGACGATAAGCGTTGCCTTTGATGTTGAACACCGCGCGATCGTTGCCTACAATCGAAACCTTAGGGTAGTCGTTCCGGACATCTTCTGGCTTGTTCCAAATAACCCGCGTTACATGCTCGTACCAGGCTTGTATTGGGTTTCGTCCATCTGCATGCTGTTTGCGGAACTCGTCCAGAAGCTTCAGATTGATGACATCCATATACTACCACACTATTTCATAATGTGCAAAAACGCTCCCAAAATGAGAACTTCTAACGAGCGCCATGCATTAGCAAAAGGGATCACTGCACCATGCCTCACTTCGGCACTATGATAACTTTGAGGCAGAATGTCAAAATGGCACATGCAAAGCCCTCACCGCTCTTCGTTTGGCCTGTTTTCCGCACTGGTCATCCGCGCCGTCGCTTGCACACTGGCATGACCGGCCATGTTGGCCTCAGCAGCAATGTCCACCCCGTTATCTCGTAGATCACCCACACACGAGCGCCGCAAGTCATGGCCTCGTCATGCACTACCTGCCTGGGATTTGTGATCCATGCTCTTCCCAAAAGGGAAAGACCAGAGACCGCAATGTCTGTCTTGTAAAGCAGCCATGCGATCTCCGGTCTCCCTTTCTGTCGGGGCGAGGGGATTTGAACCTCCGACCTCATGGTCCCGAACCATGCGCGCTAAACCGGACTGCGCTACGCCCCGTACAAACTTTATTATACACCCACTTTCGTGGATCTACAAATGGCCCAGTAGGTTTAGGTTAGATGCAACCCTGTTTTGGGGCAAGCAACCTTCCTCTACAGAGCGCCGTTTGACAATTTCTGGATAACGAGGGCTTGCGAGGGGCTACACCTTTCCCTATCGGCACGCCGGGCGATTTCCTGGCCTGGTTATGTGTACTCTGGCCTATTGCGGCGTAAAGCCGGTTGTGGCTGTATACGCCTGGTTTTGGTAAGTGAAAATGATGACGACTTTCACGGTGTAGTTCTTTGTAGCCCCGCCAATGTTCCTCGTACATGAGGCAACTCCATCATTCCCGGTCGTTGCTGTGCATTCTGGCGTGGTTGTCTTGTAGTACCAGGTTGCTCGCATGGGAACGCTCGGGATCCCCATGCCATTCAGTGTGATCTTGCCCGAAACGGTCACTTCTGTTCTTTCCGCAGGTTTGTCATTGCTGACCCAGGCCGTGACCTCGATCCGGCCCACCGGCGTCGGAGTGCTGGTAGGCATGATTGTGCGGACTGGTGTCGGTGTGTCTGTCAGTTTAGTGACGGTGCTTATCAGGCTCGGAGTGCTTGAAGGAATCACAACTGTTGGTGTGGGAGGCGTAGGCGTAATTGTCGGTGGAACCTGGCTCGGTGTGGCTGTCGCAGGCATCGGGGTTGCCGTAGGTGGCAGCGGTGTCGCAGTAGGTAGCAAGGGCGTGCTCGTCGGTGGGACAGGAGTTGCTGTCGGCTGGGGAGTGTTGGTTGGCCGAGGTGTGTCGGTAGGCACAAGACGTGTCTGTGTGGCTGTGGGAATTGGCGTGTCGGTTGGGACAGCAGCCGGCTTGGGGCTGGCCGGGGCACCGGCACAGGAGACGCAGATCAGCACAATTGGCGCAAGGAGAACGCAGGCGACTCCTGAGATGTGTTTATTTCTCATGTTAGGCCCTCCTGACTTAGGAACGAACCAAACGCCCTACCTGGACTGCGCTAGCCCCGTATCGAACACATTATGCACCCACTTCGACAAGCTGCCAGATGGCGGCTTAGCCCTGGCAACTCTATGCCCTTCGCTCCCTGCTAAGGATCGCCCGCGCGACCACCACACCGGAGGCGGAAGCCTGCACCAGGCCGCGTGTGATTCCGGCGCCATCGCCAGCGGCGAACAGGTTCTTGACGCGCGTTTCCAGATTCTCGCTCAGTTCCAGGCGCGAGGAGTAGAACTTGACCTCCGCACCGTAGAGCAAGGTGTGACGGGAGGCGACGCCCGGTGCCAGCCTGTCCAATGCCTCTAGCATCTCCAGGATATTGACCAGATAGCGGTAGGGCAGCACCAGGCCCAGATCGCCGGGGGTGGCTTCCTGCAAGGTCGGCGTGACGATGCAGCGCTGCAGTCGCTGCACGTTGGTTCGCCGTCCACGCTGCAAATCCCCCAGCCGCTGCACCATCACGCCACCGCTGAGGAGATTCGCCAGGTGGGCGATGTATTTGCCGTAGGCGATGGGGTCGCGGAAGGGTTCGGTGAAGTTCTTTTGCACCAGTACGGCAAAGTTGGTGTTGGGCGTCCTTTTGTTCACATAGCTGTGCCCGTTAACGGTCATGACATCCCCTGCCCATTCTGCAATCACTTCGCCATAGGGGCAGGCACAGAAAGTGCGCACCTGGTCGTCGAAGGCCTTGGAGTAATAATAGAGCTTGGGTTCATAGACGATATTCGTCAGCGGTTCGAGCACTTCGGCGGGCAACTCAACGCGCACGCCGATGTCCACGGGATTGATGGCCAACGGCAGGCCAAGCTCGCGGGCGGTTCTAGTCAGCCACTCGTTGCCCTCACGCCCTGGAGCGACCATGACGTAGTGCCCCTCTATCGTTTCCCCTTTGGCGGTGTGAACGCCACTGACAGTGGAATCCTTGACCAGGATGTCAGTCACCTCGGCCCCACAACGGATAGCGACGCCGCGCCGCAATAGCTCATCGCGCATGGCCCGTAGCACGGCAGCAGAACCATCAGTGCCCATGTGTCGCACGGGGAAATAGAGCAGCCGCAGTCCGGCCAATGTCGCGCGCCGCGCCAGGGATTCTACTTCGTCCCCATCCTGGCCGTGGGCCTGCCTGGGCGCACCAAATTGCACATAAGTGCTGTCCACGTATTGCACCAGGCTCATGGCAGCATCGCGGCCGAGGAGGTCTTGGAGTTGCCCCCCAACCTCTGGGGAGATGGTCAATTTGCCATCACTGAACGCGCCTGCCCCTCCCCACCCTGAGATGCGATCGCAGAAACGGCAATGGACACACTGCTTGTCCGTGCTATAGATAGGGCAGCGACGCTGCTCTATGTCAGCCCCCTTATCCAGAACGAGCACGCTCAAATCGCTCTTCTGGCTGAGTTCCAGGGCGGCGAAGATACCTGCTGGCCCTGCGCCGACGATGACGACGTCATAACGGTTTGTGTTCATACAGTCGCTTTCTCGTGGAGTGTTCGCTCAGGAACCAAGTCTCCTCTGGAAGCCTAGTTCCCTTGCATAGAAAGGATACCACGATGTGCCGATCAAGTCAAAGACTGCGACAGGGCAATCGCCTTCTGAAGAGATCGCGCCTTTTTTGACTTGTAAACTAATATGGCTATACTGAAAAAGAGACTACTCAGGGGGATAGCTCGCTTGAAACTCCGCGTGGATGCCTCGCTTTGGAAATGGCTCCGTCCGGGCCTGCAAGTCAAACGCTGGCTTTGCTTGCTCCTGGTTGGGCTTTTCTGTTTGAGTGTGGGGACAAGCTTTGTTTATGTCTACTTTTATCGCGCTATCCAGGTTCCTGACGCGGTCTCCCCGCTCGTCTATCACCTGACCCTACAGTTTATCCCCCACCTGGCTAGGGGCTTGATCCTCGGCGTTTTGGGTCTCCTGGCTGTCGGATTGGCGGTTTTTCAACTGAACCAATCCCTTGTTTCGGCTGTTCATTCGCCCCTTCAAGGTAAGCTGGTGGACATCCTGGAGCGACGACGCCTAGGAGAGCGAGGCCCGAAGGTGGTGGCTATCGGGGGTGGAAACGGGCTTTCCTCGTTGCTGCGCGGCATGAAAAGGCACACCAATAACCTGACCGCCATTGTCACCATGGCTGATGACGGCGGCAGCTCAGGCCGGCTGCGTCGAGACCTGGGGATACCCCCGCCGGGCGATTTGCGCCATTGTATTACCGCCCTGGCCGACGATGAGTCATTGCTGGCGCAGCTTTTCGAATATCGCTTTGGCGTAGGCAAGGGCCTGAACGGCCACAACTTTGGCAATCTCTTCATCGCCGCCATGTCCGAAATAACCGGCAAGTTTGAGCGCGCTGTTGCCGAGTCCAGCAGGGTGCTCGCTGTCCGTGGTCGCATCCTGCCCTCCACCCTGGAAAACGTGACCTTGAGCGCGGAATTGGCCGAAATGAGAAATGGCACACACCATATTCAGGGCGAGTCGGCCATCCCAGAAGCAGGCACACCTATTGAGCGAGTGTATCTCCATCCCGAGACGGCGCGAGGATATTCCGAGGCCATCCGTGCGGTTCTGGAAGCGGATGTCATCGTGATTGGCCCTGGTAGCCTATATACCAGCATCATGCCCAATCTGTTGGTAAGCGACATCTGTCAGGCTATCCGCGCCTCGACAGCCCTCAGGATCTATGTCTGCAACGTAGCTACCCAGCCGGGCGAGACGGACGGCTACGATGCGGGAGATCACATCCGCGCCATCGAAAACCATGTGGGTCCCCGCCTTGCGGATTATATCATCGCCAACAGCAATCTCGCTCACCCCTTGCCACCGGGAGGACGCAGTCAGCTCGTGAAGCCATCTTATGATGCCGACTACGCCGACTGCATCATCCTAAGAGATGTCGTAAGTGAGGAAAGCATCTGGCGCCACGATCCGGAAAAGCTGGCCAGATGCATTATACAGCTCTATGAGGAAAAGAGAGGGGACTGGTCTTGAGGTAATCCATGGGAAAAGGAAAGCGAATCTATGCGCATAGCCATGCTTAGCGTTCATACTTGTCCTCTGGCTGCTCTGGGTGGCAAAGAGACGGGGGGTATGAATGTCTATGTTCGTGAACTGAGCCGGGAACTTGGCAAGCGGGGCATCGTCGTGGACATATTCACTCGCCAGCAAGACCCATTGCTTCCCAGCATTGAAGCTGTGTGGCCGGGGGTTCGGGTGATCCACCTGCCTGCCGGCCCCATACGTCCCTATCCCAAAGGTGAAGTGTACAATCACCTGCCCGAATTTGTCGCGGGCATCGAAAAGCTGGTGAAAGAAGAAGGCATATCCTACGATCTCATCCATAGCCACTATTGGCTATCCGGCTGGGTGGCGAGCAAGCTGCAAGAGAGTTGGGGCGTGCCGATCATCCACATGTTCCATACTCTGGGACGAATGAAGGATGCCGTAGCCCGCAATGACAGAGAAAAGGAAGTGGACAACCGCGCTACGGTGGAAGAACAGATCATGGGCTTCGCTGACTGCATCGTGGCTGCCACGCCTTTGGACAAAGAGCAGATGATACAGCTTTACGGGGTGAACCCGGCTAAGATCCGGGCCATCCCTTGCGGAGTGGATGTGGAGATGTTTCACCCCATACCGCGAGAAGAAGCCAAAGCGCATCTGGGTGGGCCTATCGCCGATTGCCACATGGTCCTCTTCGTAGGGCGGCTGGATCCCGTGAAGGGACTGGACACCCTGCTGGAAGGCATGTGCGAGCTTATGCGGCATGTGAGTCCCGAGTTGGCGCGCAGGCTGTGTCTGGTTGTCATCGGTGGCGATGCTGAAAGCGCCAGCGAGGCGATGAGCAGCGTGGATTGCCTGGACGATTTGAAGCGAAGATTCGATCTCTCCGACCTGGTGATGTTCCTTGGCTCGCAAGCTCAGGATACGCTCGCCTACTATTATTCCGCGGCTGAGGTTTGCGTTACGCCCTCCCGTTACGAGTCTTTCGGCATGGTCGCTCTCGAGGCGATGGCTTGCGGCACGCCGGTGATCGCTTCCCGCGTCGGCGGCCTCACTTACACTGTCCAGGATGAGATTACCGGCTTCTTGGTGCCGGAGAATGACCCCAAGGCATTGGCAAGCAGATTGGAGCTGATCCTCTCCGATGCGGAACTGCGGGATCGGTTGGGGCAACAGGCTTTAGTCGTTGCTCGTCGCTTCACCTGGGGAAACGTCGCCGATCAGATCGTCGAACTCTATGGCGAGGTCGTCGCCGGACGTTGAGCGTGAACTCGTTGGAAATAGTCGCAATGGGGAGCCAGGGGGCATACTTCGCAGCGTGGCCTTTGTGACCTGCAAACCTCACGGCCATGCCGGATCAGGTGCATGTGGAAGGGATAGTACAGTTCTGCAGGAAGCATGGCTTCGAGCATCCCACTTGTCCGTTCGGGGGATGTCTTGAGCGGCACCAGCCCAAGCCGTAAGCTCATGCGATGCACGTGGGTGTCCACCGGCAAGGCCGGCAGGCCCAGGGAGAAAAGCAGCACACAAGAGGCGGTCTTCGGCCCCACCCCTCTCAGAGATAGCAGCCACGCCCTTGCTTCAGCAACCGGCATGGTGCGCAAAAAGCCCAAATCGAAAGAGCCGCGCTCGGCATAGATCTGCCTCAAGACCTCTTGAATGCGTGGCGCTTTGATATGCGCCAGCCCTCCTACCCGGATCGCCTCTGCTATGGCAGCAGCGGGGGCATCGCGGATGGCTTCCCATGTCGGAAAGGCCTCCTGCAGGAGCCTATAAGCCCGGCCGGAATTGGCGTCGGAAGTGTTCTGCGACAAGATGGTGGAAATCAGTTCCTCTATAGGCTCGCCGTGAGATTGCCATGGGCGCTCGCCATAGACGCTGCGGAGCACCTCATAGATGGTGAGAGCTTTCTCGGCTGGCAGCGGGACGCTCATCATACACTCCCCTCTTCTGCAGGGCAATGAAAAAGTCCCTGGCAGAGCCATCCGCCAGGGACCACTCATGCCGAGGAAGGGATTTGAACCCTTATGGACCTTCGCCCACTACGCCCTGAACGTAGTGCGTCTGCCAGTTTCGCCACCTCGGCAAAGCCTCACAGGGGTTACCCCCCAAAGGCGATTATACTTTAGCACCGTTTCGCTATTTTGTCAATTCAGGCTTTGAATTTGACATCCTTGCCCGTTTGATATATGCTTATTGGGCTACTTCTGAAGCCTATCCGGCAACTCCTCGGGTAGGCATTTGCGGGCTTGGGAGGTCAGAGTTCATGGACATCCAAATCATACCTGCCGGTTTCGTGAAACGGTATGTGCCTCAGCCTTTGTCTCTCTCGTCTACCGAGTGGGGGGGCAAGGCGGTCGCTGACTTGTTAATGAGTTTGGGGATTCCTTCAACGGTTTCTTTATCTATTCTGGTGAATGGTGAGAAGCAGCGTAACGACTATACCCTGCAAGAGGGCGATATCGTGAAGCTGATACCGCTCATGACCGGAGGGTAAGCCTCTATAAAGCCCGTCCTACGGACGACGGCTCTATCGTCGGTTGAACTCTCTTTCCAACTGCGCCGCGCTAAAGTGGATCATGGTGGGACGACCGTGAGGGCAAGAGTGGGGTGTACTCGTTTCCTCTAGTTGCCGCACCAGGTCGCGCATCTCCGGCATGGAGAGGGTCTGGCCAGCGCGCACGGCGCTGTGGCAGGCGATGGTGATGAGCGCCTCTTCCTTCCAGGGCCGATTGCCCCCTTCGGCCTGCTCCACCATCTCGACAATGGTGGCAGCGATCTCGCCGCTGGCGATATAGTTGCCCACGAGCGAGGTAGGGACTGCTTGCACTCGGTAAGCGTTCACGCCGAAAGGCACGATGGCAAAGCCCAAAGTCGGCATTTCGGGAAGATAGGCCTCGAGGACCTGGCTCTGGCTGGGAGTCAACTCGATGACCAGCGGCTCCAGCAGAGCCTGGCTGGCTATCTGGGATGTTTTGCCTCCGCTAGATACACCCGCGGCCCCGTTCGATTCCTTGCGGCCGCAAAGTTCCTCGTAAACCACCCGCTCGTGAGCAGCGTGCTGATCAATCAGATACATCCCGCCGGGGCCTTCGGCGATGATGTAGGTCTGCGCCAACTGGCCCACTACACGCAACATCGGCAGTCGAGAGGTTGGCTGCTGGGTTAGCGCGGGAGTGAGGCGATCTTCCGTCCGCTGCAGATCCAATGCTCTCTGGCCAACGTAACGCGACATGGCTTGACTGGGCAGTTCCCAATGGAAAGTAGCCGCGGTAGTGGGTTGAGCCTGGGCGACAGGGATGGGCACGTTCTTCTGCAGAACGTGGCGCACGGTGCGTTGGACAGCAGCAAAGACCCGGCGCGCATCGCGGAAACGGATTTCCCGTTTGGTGGGGTGAATGTTCACGTCCACCTCCGCAGGATGTAGACGGATGTCCATGACAACCAGAGGGTAGCGATGTGCGGGCAGCAGATCGTGATATGCCTCTTCCACGGCGTAGCTCAAGGAGCGATCCTGCACCCAACGCCGGTTCACGAAAAAGAGGAGGCCCTTGCGATTCGCCTGGTATAGCGATGGCGGGCTGATGTACCCTCGCAGAGATAACCCCTCGCTTTCCTCCTGGAATTCTATCATCTTCTCTGCGTTGGCAAGGCCGTATGTTTTGATGAGCACATCGTACAACTTGCCTGTCCCGGCGGTCTGGAAAGTCAAGCGGTCGTTATTGAGCATCGTGAAGCGTATCTCCGGATAGGCCAGGGCATAGCTGGTGACTAGATCGGCGATTACAGCGTTCTCTGTGGCATCGCTGCGGAGGAATTTGCGGCGCGCCGGCGTGTTATAGAAGAGATTCTCCACAGTGATCGTCGTGCCGGGGGGACACCCGTGGCTTTCCCGGCGCACGACTTGGCCTCCTTCCAGCCGCAGGAGCGTGCCCACGGCTTCGTCGCGAGCGCAAGTGGTCATGGTCACCTGGGAGACAGCGGCGATGCTGGCCAGTGCCTCGCCACGAAAGCCAAGGGTGGCGATCCGGTCGAGGTCTTCCAGGGTGTGGAGCTTGCTGGTGGCGTGTCGGGCAAAGGCGAGCGAGGCCTGGTCGGCCGCAATGCCGCAACCATTGTCAGCGACGCGGATCAACCGCTTGCCGCCATCCCGTATCTCTATCCTGATGTCGGTGGCGCCGGCATCAATGGCGTTCTCAATCAACTCTTTGACCGCCGAGGCGGGACGTTCCACGACCTCGCCCGCGGCGATCTTGGCCGCCACTTCGGGCGGCAGCACTTCAATAGCCATCTCTTCCTCCCTGTTGACATTATACTCCCCCTGGATTAACTCAGCAAGCAGGAAATTGACAGTCACCGCCTGTTATATTAAGATGGGTCCGCGATGTCGTATGTTTTCAGAGGCTTGGGAGATGACTATGTCCAGAGCACGTCGCCTGATACTGGTGAGCCTGGCGCTCGCGTTTCTGGTAAGTGGCTGTACAGGCACGCCGACAAAGCCCACTCCAACGCGAGTGCCCCTTCCCACTCGACCCGCACTCGTGGTAACTACGCCAACCAGGCCGCCCTCCATCCCCACGAACACACCGCTGCCGACGGCGACACCGTCAGCCACGCCAACACCTACATCTGTCTCTTATACACATCTGACGCT
>CAYPON010000025.1:0-3896 GCA_964412315.1 uncultured Anaerolineae bacterium
GCTTCCCCTTCGCAAGCTCAGGGTCGCAATGACAGTAGTTTGGGAAAGCCCTGGCGGTGCTGGGGGGCGTATTGGCGGCTGTGATCGAACATTGGCGCGCAGGGCACTTTGTGCTCCTCGTCACTGATGAAATCGTCCATGAGTATCTGGTCGTCCTGCGTCGCCCGAAGTTCGCCTTGCCAGTTGAGGTAGTGGATGACATTATAGGCTACGTGCTCCACAAAGCAGAGTTCGTTACACCCTCCGAGCATCTGCGTGTGATCCAAGTTGACCCCAGCGATAATAAGTTTCTGGAGGCCGCCATTGCGGGGAGTGCTGATTTGATTGTCAGCGGCGACCGGCACTTGTTACAATTCGGAGCTTACCGCCATATTCCCATCATTACCGCTCGCGAATTCCTGGCTCGGCTGGAAGTCAAGGCTTGAGTGCGGGTCATTTGGTATCTCACCCCATCACCACTCGCACTCTCCGCTCTCCCCGCCGCGCCAGCGCGAACCTGCCCCGTAGTTCCGCGCCAGAGGTCATTTGGGCTTGCACCTCGTACTCCCCGAAAAAGCAGCGCAGCGTCGCCTTTCCAGAAGCATCCGTCGTGACCTCGGCCTGGCTGCTCCACCGCTTCCCGAAGGCGTCCATGAGCCACTCGTAGAGCGGCTTGGGGCTCATGTCCTGGCACACCAGTCCCGCCGGCGCGCCCTGCCAACTGCCGTTGTCGCTGAAATCCCACCAGGTGATCGCCTCCACGGCGGGATGGCTGAAAAGGACAGTGTAAAACTTGGCGCCATATTCCGCCTGTCTCGCCTCTCCCTCCGGCGTTGTCGGCCAATCGCTGCGCACGCGATGCCAGTCGTTGTCATCCTGCGCCTTGAAGCGACCGGAAAGGACGGTAGCCTCGGTGAAATGGAGCGGCAGGCCGAAACGCCCGTATGTTTCGCAGACGCGCCAAATCTTTTCGATGGGCCATAGCTCCTTGTGCATGTGGCTCTGGATGCCAATCGTGCGCAGCGGCGCACTTTTCTCCAATAGTCCGGCCACCAGCTTCTCGAAATCGGGGGAGATGTTAAAGTCGTTGTAGAGGAGCGTGGCGTCGGGATTGGCCTCCTGCGCCCAACGGAGAGCCTGGGCCACGCAATTCGCCGCCCCCTCCCGCGCGATCCAGCGGCCCACGGCATTCTGGAAGCGGTGGCTCACCGTGGCCTCGTTCACCACGTCCCAGATGTCAATCCGCCCACGGAAATGGCCGACGATCTCCTTGACCCGCCTTTCCATCCTCTCCAGCACCTCGCCATCCGGGAGGCCCTCTGCCCATTTGGGGTAGACTTCGTGCCAGACCAATGGATGCCCTTTGGCGATGATCCCTTTGCCCTGGCACCAATCGGCCATCATCTCCAATCGCTTCTCAGCGGTCTCCCCCTTGCGTTGCTCATAGGACCCCCAGTAGAAGGGCAGCGTGGCATAGTTCAGGAGCGCGGCGAAGCGTTCCTCATAGGCGCTCTGTAGTGCGGCCTCCGGGATATTGCCGATGCGGAAAGCATTCGCGCCTAGCCTGAACTCGTGCCGCACGAGTTGCATCTGGCAGCGCAGGCGCGGTAGTGGCTTCCCCGCCCGATCCACGAACTGCAACTGCGCCTCCGCTGTCCTGTGTTCCTGGATTCGGCTTTCCGCTGTGGAGAGTATCTCGTTCGCATCCATCAATTTTCGCTCCTTTGTCGGGGTCGGCACCGCCGTGGCTGTCGGCCTCGCAGCGGTGCACCCACTCAACGCAGCCAACGCCATCGCACCGACCGCCTGTAGAAACTGGCGGCGCCTGATCCTTTCCGAGGGTGGTGTGCTCTGTTCAAACATCATTATCCTTTGCGCTCTTCGCGCCCTTCGTGATGCATCTTGGTATTATTTGATCTGATAAAGCCTCAATAGTTCATCTATCTTGGCCGTAGGATCGAACAGCGGGCTGATGGAGTTGTTGTAATTGAGCATGTCAACCAAATAGGCGATGAAACCGGACAGATCCACATCCACATACCAGGGCACTGCTCTAAGTTCGGGCCGGCGATAGGTGAGGTTGGTGGCATAGAAGCGCTTGACGATCCCCTGCCGATAGCTTTCATCAAAAGCATCTAACCCCTCGACGAACAGGGCGAAAGTGACGGCGATATAGATGCGGTTGGCCTTGCGGCTCTTGAGTTGCCGGGCGATATCCAACAACGATTCGCCGGAGGAGAGCAGATCATCTACGATCAGGATATCTTTGCCTTCCACGTTGCCGCCCAGGAATTCATGCTGGATGATGGGGTTTCTTCCGTCCACGAATCTGGTATAATCTCTGCGTTTATAAAAGAGGTTGACATCTAGATTCAGCATACTCGCGTAGTAGAGACTTCGCTCTATGGCCCCTTCATCCGGGCTGATGATAAGCATATTGGCCTTGTTGATGTTCAAGTCTTTTTCGTGTTCCAACAGGGCCTTGATCATCTGGTAAGTGGGGTAGAGGTTCTCGAAGCCGATGAGCGGAACGGCGTTCTGCACGCGAGGGTCATGGGCGTCGAAGGTGATGATGTTATCCACGCCGAGCCGCTCCAGTTCCTGAAGGGCCATGGCGCAATCCAGGGACTCTCGCGCCTGCCTCCTATGTTGCCTCCCCTCGTAAAGCAGCGGCATAATCACCGTGAGACGGTGTGCCTTGCCCTCGATGGCGGCGATGACCCTCTTGATATCCTGAAAGTGGTCATCGGGGCTCATCGGGCAATCCATGCCGAACATCTTGAACTTGCAACTGTAGTTCCCCACATCAGCGATGATATAGATGTCGTAGCCTCTGACCGTCTCGTTGACGATAGCCTTCCCTTCCCCATTTGAAAAGCGGTAGCACTTGCTGGGGACCAGGAAAGACTCGCGTATCAGGCCGGGGAACTCTGCATATTCCGGATTCGCCTCGGCAAGTTTCTTCCGGCGGGCAACGATATGGCTATCTATAAGGCCAGCCAGTTCCTGGCTTCCCTCCAGAGAAATGATGCCCAAAGGCGCAACCGGGGTCTTGATGAACTTGCGGTTACTCCGATAAGGTTTTGTCATTCTCTTCCCCCTTGCCCTTCCACCTGAGCCTGCGGACTTATCATTACTATATAGAGCTTTGGCCGATCTGTCAACCTTTCAGCCCCTACCTTTTGATGCAGGTATAGAGCACGTGAGGATACGGATACCCTCCATCCAATGAGGTGACTGCGACCTGGAAGCCAACCAATTCGAGCAGGGCCACAAGGATGGCGGAATCGAGGCAATAGAAAGGCAGATTGCCATTTCTCACGAAATCGTGAACATAGTTCCAGATATATTTGGAGACCGGCGATTTAGTAACATCCTTGATGAGCAGCAAACCTCCAGGGATCAGGCTGCTGTAGCACTTTTTGAGGAGCGGGATCTGCAGATTGTGTGGAATGTGATGCAGCATATCGTTCATGACGATGCAATCGGCCAGCACAAAATCCACTTGGTGGACGTCTCCGTGGACGAAACGGAGGTTATGCAGGGAGTTGGCTGCTTGCTTGGCCACAGCCACGCGGAAGGCTATCTGCTCGATGCCCATCACCTGGCGCTCTGGAGACTCCATCGCCAGCAGGTGGGCCAGCACGCCAAAGCCGCATCCCAGGTCTAACACCACACCGCGATGCGGGACGAGCTGCATTACCTCCTCAAAGGGGCAGATGCGCAGTCGTAACTCTTGCTCCAGGTAAGACAATGAATTGGCGTGGCGGTAATGGGACATTACAGCGCGAACCTCTGGTCGGGAAGGCCAGGGGCGCAGCAGCCCAGCGCGAAGCTGGGCGAGAAAGCCAGGCCGGGCGGATGTGGCCTCGGCTGTTGCCTGTTCAACTCGCTGCCGGTCGGATGAACTAGCCATC
>CAYPON010000025.1:3996-19162 GCA_964412315.1 uncultured Anaerolineae bacterium
TGCAGACGCCCCCTGCACGAGCAGTGGCCGTCCATTCCGCGCTTTTCAGGCGGATGCCATTCACAAAAAGGTCGTCGCGTGCAGGCTTGACCGGCGGAGAAGCAGCGGGGAGAACGCGGACTCCAGGATCAGCGGCTTTGGCATAGGCCAGATAGAGCATATCTCCCCGCCATTCCCCCCCCGCCGGATACAGGTTGCTGTCCAGCCACTCTTTCAGCGGAGCATTGGGGCCGAAGGAGCCTTTGTAAAGCGCGAACCAAAGGCGACGGTGTGCCTGATCGCGGGCGATGCGGGCCGCGATCCGTTCCATCGGCTCAATGATCGGATCCCAGCGCATGGCATAAGACCAGGCGGGGTCTTGGGGCTGTCGGAGGTTCTCATACCACCCTGCTCGCGCCAGGACATTGAAATAGATCAGGTCGCCTGGTGCAGCGCGTCCGGTCAGGTAGCGGTAGTCCTCCGTGGGATCAAAAGGGTCCACGACCTCCAGCGTCTTTTCATACACAAAGCGCGTGCTGGCTGGCCAATAGGCCATGCCCAAGGCCAGCAATACGATAGGCAACAGCGGCCACCACCGGCTGGCCAGGCGATCCATGGCCCAGGCCAGGGCCAGGGCCAGGAAAGGGCTGGCCGGCACCAGATGCCGGACAGCGAACCAGCGCGAAGCCTGCGCGCTGTACGCGATCAAGACCGCACTTATCCCCACGGCAAGCAGGGGGAGAAGCAGCTTAGTCACCTCAGAGCGCTTCCACTCCCCCACAAGCAGCCCGGCCACGAGCACGATACCTACCACAGCGGCAACATGCCATCCCGAACCATAGACGAAAGCCAGCCCACCGATTGTCGGCTTGAGGAACTCGATAGTTCCCAAGATCGGGTTTGTTCCCATCGCGGGACCGCTGCCCAGGCGGTTCTCCCACGTCGTTCTGGCCACCAGCAACCAGGGCAGATAGGCTGCGGCCATCCCTGCCCCTGTCGCTATCAAGCGGGGAAGCAAGCGCAGGCGCAGCAAGGCAGCATAGAGCCAAAGCCCAAGGAGAACCCAGGCCGTGTAGTAGAGCGTGTAAAGCGCGACAGCCGCGCTCAGGACGAGGCCCAGGTCGTTTCGCCAATCGGGTCCTGCCTCGCCGCGCAAGATAAACCAGGCCGCAGCCAACACCGCCAGCGCCGACAGGGGATACATGCGCGTGACCTGGCCGTAATAAACGAGGAGCGGCCAAAGCGCAGCGAAGCCGGCCGCCAGGATGGCAATGCGTGTCTTGCTCGACCAACTCCTGGCTACCATATACATGAGCGGCACGGCAATGACGCCCAACAGCACGGACAAAAAGCGAATGCCCCAGACAGTCTTGCCGGTGACGAGCCAGAGTTTGAGCATGGCAACGTAGAGAGGAGGATGCCACTCTTCCGCGGCGACCTGCCACAATTGCGCCCAGGAGAGGCTGGCATGGGCCAGAGACCATCCTTCATCCCAACGCAGCACCGGCTCACCGAGCTGATGGAGACGAGCTACGAAGGCCAAAATGGTCAGCAAAGCAACCCAAAGCAGAGGATTCTTGAAGGCTCGCCTCCACATAGGCTCAGCTTCTACATGCGGACGAATCACTTTACCTCATCTTCGCTGGCTAAGCCTCTGCCCGATCAAAATGCCGATGAGCAGCGCCGCCACGACGATCACCAGGAGTAGAAGTGTCGGCTCCACCCCTTGGGCCGAAATAGCCTGCACGAGACCCGCTATGCCACCCGGCGTGGGGGTCGGCGTAGCGGTTGGTATGGGCGTAAGCGTCGCCGTTGGCGTGTTGGTTGGCAGGCGGGTGCTCGTAGCTGTCAGCGTGGGTGTGAAGGTCTGCGTCACGGTATGGGTCGTCGTGTTGGTCGAGGTCGGCGTCGCTGTCGGGGGGACTGGCGTGTTCGTTGGCGTATTGGTTGATGTTGGCGTGTTAGTTGGTGCTGGCGTATTGGTTGGTGTTGGCGTCTTGGTCGGCGTATTCGTTGGGCGCGGCGTGTTTGTCGGCGGAGGTGCGATGATTACCAGGCTGGCATCATCCAGATAGACGTTGTTGTCCTGGCTGCGATACTCAGGGTAGGCGTAGACAAAAACCGTGACCCAGGAATTCCGCGCCACAGCGTCAACCTGGAAATAGTGCCAGGAATCGTAGGCGTTTTGCTCAGGCGACCAGACGATGTTTGGGCTGAGCGCATCCACCCCGCCATATGGGTCAATGCCGATACGAAAGCGCATGGGAGATGGGTCACCAGAGGTAGCTCCGCCGCAATTCCCTTTCTCCTCTTTGTCGCACGACCAGGTCATGCCCCACAGCTCGAATCTGAGCTTGGCTCCTATCGGGATGTTGGGCACTTGCTGATAGACGCCACCTCGAAAATTGGCAAAGCTGCGGAAGTATTGTTGCGCCAGTTCGCCCGATCGGACGCGATTCCCAGGGTAATCGCTGCGGAATGCCGCCTTATATTCGGGCGCGTGGCGGTAACCCTGAGTGACCTCCTCGGGCGAACCTTCAAACCAATAGGCCACCCATCCGGCGGCGATGCGGCAGTTCTCCTTGCCGGGATAGGGGATATAGGGGCGCTCGAAACCAGGGTTTTGAAGCAGGTTAGGCTCCTGGGCCAGAACAGATGCTGCAGGGATCAAGAAGAAAGATAGAAGAAGAGGGAGGAGGAATACGAACAGGTGCGAAGTTCGTAGCGACGTGGGCGGACTTATCATAGACACTCCTTTATAAAAAGTGGCGAAATCATACTAGGGAAAGGCGATTCTGTCAAATGACTCATCTACTCCCCTTGCGCCGATCTCAAAATACTGCTGATTCAGAAAAAACCGCGCGCCTGCACGAACGCGCGGTTTTCACCGAACCAAGCTCTCGAAAAAAACAACAACCCAATCACAAGCAGCACCAACTACTGCTGCTCAATTAGCCCCGCCTTGATTAGCACGGGCCTTGCTTTTGAGGGCAGTTCACTTCAATAGGACTTATCGCCCGGTCAACACGCCCTAGACGGCGCCAATCGTAAGCGCGGCACCGGCGAATATAGCAGCAAGGATGATACTAATGATAAAGATAATAATCCAACCGATGACGACAGTAGCGATCGTCTTGGTCGTGTCCAGCTCGAGTGCCTCGCGAATGGCTAGAAACGCTGCTATGAGGCTCAAGATCGCACCGGCGAGAGAAAGAATCCAGCCTACCAAGGGGATAAAGCTAAAGAACCCGATGAAGCGGGGGGCGTTGGCGTAGCCGATGGTACGTAGCATTTCGCCGAGGTCAGCCTTCCCATGAAAGACATTGGTGCCGATCCAAAGCGTAATGAATGACCACACGATCCAGTTCAGGATGACGCTGGCCAGGAAGGCGCCAAGAAATGCGCCTAGAAAACGGCCTCGGCTGCCGATGCCGGTGCCTAAAGCCGCGAGAAAGCTTGTAGCCAGCACAATGATGAAGGCCTCGACTGTCGCTGACTCGTCTTTTTCGACCTCGGCGAAGACGGTCGCATCCAATTTGATGACCCGTAAGATACGATCTAGAAACTTTTCTGACATTTCCTGCCTCCTTTTTGGCTATATGTTATCTTTACGTCCGACCATCCATTTTGTTGTACTACTGATACCCGAAATCGCTAAGGGTAGACCGCGAAAGAAAACGATAAGCACTACGTAATGAGCACTGCGTAAAACGTGAGCAGTAGATCACATTGCGTTGTAGTATAGCTGCCTAAAGGCGCGGGCCGGAAGGCAAATACTCGTGCCGAATTTTGGCGACATAAGTATACAATGGATCCACGAACTGGGTGCAACGCGCCTCCAACACCTGCCCCAGGAGAAGGAAGGCTTCCTTTTCATCGTATCCATAGGCATCGGCCAGCCAATAGACGAGCTGTTCCACGGCGATGCGAAAGGCATCCTCCGCGGGCCGGGCGCAGCCGATGGCCGTGAGATGGGTGGCATCTATGATGCGCGGCCAGCTCATGCGTGCTGGTTTAGGCAACAGGTTGACGGTCAGCGTGACCTCGGCGCGGCACTCGATGCCGCCGCCACAGTTGATCTCCCCATCCCCCTGGATGGCGTGCACATCGCCGATATGAAGCAGGGCGCCCGGCACATACACCGGCAGATATGCCGTCGCCCCTATGGTCACTTCCTGCGTGTCCATATTGCCGCCGTGCTCCCCCGGCCAGGCATTGCTAAAGACCTCGCGCGCTGGCGCCACGCCCAGCACGCCGATCATCGGCTTGACGGGCAACTTGAGTTGATCGCTCCACTCGATAAAGCCATCGCGGATGCGCACCGTCTTGGTGACGATGCCCCATTCCCTATGTCGAATCCAGTCGGGGAAAGGGGTGTACCCCGGCGCAAAGCCAGTGTATCCAACCTCGCCCGGTTTGATATCCTCGATCTTGACCGCCAGCACTTGCCCAGATTCTGCCCCTTCGAGGCCGATGCACACGGCGGGATTGGGGCCTTCGCTCAGTTCCGGCGACCAGCGATCCGTGACTGATTTCAGCCAGGAGCCGCTGCACAGTTCCGTCTCGACGACGAACGTTTCCCCCGGCTGCACTATGAGCGAGGGCGCGTTGAAACGGCTATGCTCGTGATAGACGATGTCGCGCGATACCCTTTTCATTGGTTTTCTCCTTATGAATCAACACCTATAGACCTCCGGGGTTTCTGATCCTATTTGTGCTCATCCTAGCTGGCGGTTGCATCGCGGACAAAAATCCGGCCCTTTCACATCGGTATCGTGCAACGTGTTGGAGAAATGCATCACGCAGCGGACATTGGCGCAGTGAGAAAGGCCCCAGGTGTGGCCTAGCTCGTGGACCACCTCCTTGAGCGCCCGCTCGCGGAAGAGAGCCGCATCCTCCGGCAGGCCGTAGAAGGGTTGCCGCAGGCGCGGCAGGGCGACAAAGGCCTCCCGCCCGCCCAAAGTGGCTTGTCCGAAGATAAAGTTGAGGCCCGGAGTGAAACAATCGGCGTCGGTCAAGCCCAACACCCGCCCAGCGGTGATGCCAGGCACACCGCGCAGTGCGGTGATCACGGCATCTCCCCGGTACTGACGACGCCGAGGATCATATCCAGACGCCGGCAGGGGGATCGCCTCGCCTATTACTACTTTCTGATCTGTTATCTCCTCTAGACTGTCTGCCAGCCAGGACAGAAGCTCAGCCGGGATCGCGCCGATGGGGACCAGAGTTATGTCGGTGGTCACGTCACAGTGTGTATACGGAGACTAGAATTTCACGTGTCGCCTTTCGGCGTCCGCGCATGCTCTCTTTAATCGTCTTGAGGACATTGGCGGCGTAGTAACGCATCCCGCATTGGGTACATACACCTGCAGGGACGTCCTCGATGAGCACATAGCTTCCCTTCACCTTGCGATGCAGGGTCACGCGCTTCTCGACGATAGTGCCGCCGCAGCATTCGCATGTTTCACCTTCCCAGAAACTCATTCTCACTTCTCCCTCTGGCCCTTCCCGGGCCGATCGTGGTAAACTGTTATAATACGAACCTTGCCCGTGGTGGTGATACGGCAGACTATCCCAACAGGGCGGCCATCCAGTGCAGAGCCGATCATTTCGTATTTACCTTCCTGCGGCCAAGTTCTCCTGACTTTGCCTGTGAGGATGCCGTATTCCACATCATAGATGTCAAACCCATCGGCGATTGCCTCTTCATCTGCATGTTCGGTTAGATAGTAGAGACCGTTGCGAACCAGCGCCTGAATCTGTCTGATGCTCAAGGACATCCTCCGCTGCCACCAACTACAGCAACCCCATCCCCTGCAAGATGCTGCGCAACTGATTTCGCGCCGTTTCATTCAGTGGCCCTACCGGCAGCCGCGCCGCGCCATTCGGGAGGCGGCCCTGCATCGCCAGGGCTTCCTTCACCACAACGGGGAAGGTCCCTAGTTGGAAAGCGATGCGCAGAGGGGCCAACTTGCGTTGAAACTCCAGGGCGCGGGTGTGGTCCCCCACCTTCGCCGCCTCGTAGATGCCAACGACGATCTCGGGAGCGACGTTGGCCGTGGCCGCGACCGCGCCGACGCAGCCGTTGGCCAGCCCGGCATAGATCAGCGTGTCGCGCCCCATGAAAGTGCGAAAGGTCGGGGGGCAGAGGCGAATATACTCTAGCGTGTTCGTCAGGTCGCCACTGGAGTCTTTCACGCCAACGAAGTTGGGACACTCGGCTGCTACTTGCGCCATGGTGGAAGGGGCGATCTTCACTCCCGTGCGATCCGGGTTGTTGTAGGCCAGCGTTGGCATGCTGACAGCATTGGCCGCTGTCGCAAAATAGCGGCGTAGCTCTTCCTGGCTGGGGCTGATGAAATAGGGCGTGATCAGCGAGATGGCGTCCGCGCCAGCTTTTTCCGCATGGCGCGACAAGGCGACCGCCTCGCGTGTGGTCACCGCGCCGGTATTAGGCATGACAAAGACGCGGCCGGCCGCTTCCTCGATAACGATATCCATCACCCTTTTCTTTTCCTCGGTGGTCAGCGAGAAAAACTCGCCCTGGCTGCCAGCAGGGAAAAGCCCATGCACGCCACCCTCGATCAGGAAATTGACCATTGAACGAAGAGCAGCCTCGTCAATCTCCTCATTTTTGTCGAACGGCGTCACCACCGGGACGATAATGCCCTCAAGCTGTTTTTTCATCTCCTATACTCTCCACTATCGGGGACAACGATGGCAGCGCAGAGACACAGAGGACACAGAATCTATTCATCATTTCTCTGTGACCCCCGCGTCCTCTGTGGTGCATCACTTCTCGTGCTGCTTGACTTCGATCCCGGCCATTTCCTCGATTGTCGTGATCAAGCCGCTGTGGTCGTACTCTCCGCGCCCAGCGACGACCATGCGCTTGAACAGTTCATGCACGATGCTGGAAACGGGCAACGGGACGCCATATGCCTGTCCTGCGGCCATGATGATGCGCATGTCCTTATAGTGCAGCCGGCAGCGGAAGCCAGGCTGAAAATCACGCGCCACGATCCGCTTGCCGCGATTCTCCAGGACGCCGCAGCGGGCCAGCCCACCGCTCAGCACCTCGACGATCTTGGCCGGATCTACGCCCGCCTTGGCCCCCAGGGTCAGCGCCTCAGCCACGCCAGCGATAGTCACACCGACGAGGATCTGATTGCAGGCTTTAACGACCTGCCCCGCGCCGGGGCCGCCGCAGAGCGTCGCCTTGCCCATGGCGCCAAAGATCGGCAATACTTCGTTGAAGGTCGCCTCGTCGCCGCCGACCATGATGGAGAGCGTGCCCTTCTGCGCGCCCACATCGCCGCCGCTGACCGGGGCATCGAGCACTCTCACGCCCCTCTCCTTGCCCACTTCCGCTATCTTTTGCGCCATGACCGGGGAGATCGTGCTCATGTCAACATAAATGCTGCCGGGGCGAATCCCTTCCATCACGCCGCCCGGCCCCAGAGCAACTTTCTCTACATCAGGCGTATCGGGTAGCATGGTGATGACGACATCGCTCTGCGCCGCTACCTCCCTGGAGCTATTGCCTCTTTTCGCGCCCGCGGCCACGATCTCCCTGACCGATTCCTCAACGATGTCGTACACCACCAGGGAATATCCAGCCTTGATGAGGTTCTTGCTCATGGGCCGTCCCATAATCCCCAGCCCGATGAAGCCAATAATCGGTTTTGCCATTTGGCCCTACTCCTTTCAGTCATACATAGTCAACCGCGGAAGGCACAAAGTCACATGTTCTTTCTCTGTGATCTCTGTGGCCTCTAGGTGAAATCACAGCCGTTGGTTTAGTTAGCGGGACAGCCAGCCACCATCTACGGGGATGATTGCGCCATGCAAATAGTCGGACGCGGCGGAGGCCAAAAAGACCACAACCCCCTTCAGGTCGTCCGGCTTGCCCCAACGCCCCGCCGGAATCCGTGCCAGGATTTGCGGATTGCGCACAGAGTCTTTCATCAATATCTCGGTCATATCCGTCGCCATGTACCCTGGCGCGATGGCGTTTACGTTGATCCCTTTGGGCGCCCATTCGTTGGCCAGGCCGCGCGTCAAACCGGCAACGCCGCTCTTGGACACAGCATAGGCGAGCACGCGAATGCCCCCCTGGAAGGAGAGCATGGAGGCGATATTGATAATCTTGCCGCGTCCCTGGGCTATGAAATGGGGCGCCGCTGCCTGGCATAGGAAAAACATCGCCTTGAGGTTCACTTGCAATACGGCGTCCCAACCCTCCTCCGAGTGCTCCAAGGCAACCTGGCGGTGGGTGGTCCCTGCGCTGTTGACCAGGATGTCAATATGGCCCCATTCCTGCACGACCCGATCCACTTTCGCTTTTAGCTCTGCCGGCGTCGCCGTAGCGAGATCCACGTGCATGGGCATGAAGCGGCGGCCCAGGGCCAGCACCTTTTCGCGCGTTTCCAGCGGGTCGGAGCGGTCAAAGGCAGCGATATCTGCCCCTGCCTCGGCCAGGCCGAGCGTCATCCCTTGTCCCAGCCCGCGGCGCGTGCCGGTGACGATGGCTACCTTGCCATCCAGCTTAAAATCATCCAGGATCATAGAAGCAACCTCGTCCCGAAGTTTTCGGTGAAGCGTGGCTAACGCACCAGGGCGCCCATAAAGGGCTAAGTAAGCTACACCCTATCTGCCACCTTCCCGAAAGCTTCCGCGCTTTCGGGAAGGTTTCACATCGAAACAGGTTAGGCTAGAGTTTCAGATCGGCGGCGGTGGATTCCACGCGCTTGTCGAAGGGTAGCCAGTTGAAGGATTCCTCTGTGCTGCCCAGCGGGATGTACTCCAGACCGACGTATCCGGTGTAGCCCGCTTCATCTATCGCCTGAAGCACGAAGCGGTAGTTGATCTCGCCAGTGCCAGGCTGGTGCCGCCCAGGATTGTCGGCGATCTGGATGTGGCCGATCTGGGCGATATTGGCGCGGATGGTGCGCACAAGCTCGCCCTCCACCCTCTGCATGTGATAGACGTCGCACTGGAACTTGACCCAGGGGCTGCCGACACGTTCCAAGACGTCCAAAACGTCCCGGCTGCGGGTGAGCAAATAACCGGGGTTATCATGGGGATTGAGGGCTTCCAGGAGCATAGGGAATCCCGCTTTTTCCAGATGCGGCACTGCCCAGCGGCAATTGTCCACCAGGCATTCCAGTTGCGCCTGCCGATCCAGGCCAGGGATGACACGCCCGGCGAGTGAATTAACCTGGCGCACGCCCAGACGTCGCCCAAACTCGATGCCTCTCAGCATCTCGGCACGCCACTGTTCGCGTCTATCCGCATGGCTGGCAAAGCCGCGCTCTCCCGCGGCGACGTCGCCGTCAAGGACATTGAACTGCACCACGCGGACGCTTGCTTTCTTTACTGCCCGCACAATCTCCTCCACATCATAGGTGAAGGGAGACGCGAACTCGACAGCGGCAAAGCCGAGGGCGGCGGCGCGCTGGAAGCGTTCGTAGAAAGGGTACTCTCTGAAGGCCATGTTGATGTTGGCCGAATAGCGGATCATAAGGTCGCTCCTCCCTCGGTAGGGTGATTATGGCCGTTCGTCAGCAGTGATGATGATGTCGCCGCTTCGCCCAAAGTTCATCCGCAGCAACGAAAAGTCGTTGATGTCAACCAAGCCATTGCCGTTGAAATCGGCCTCGGCGGACGTGGTGCCAAAACGGGAGCGGAAGATCGAAAAATCGGCGATATCTACCACATTATCATTATTGCAATCGCCGGCCAGGAGCGTGCCCAGATAGACCTCAGTGGAACCCGCGCCCACGTAGACATTGTTTTTCGCATTCCGCAGAGTGGTCAGCCCCTTGACAGTGACATCGTAGAAATGCAATCCTGGCACAATGGCCAGGAATCGGCCGAATTGATCCGTGTTCACGGGAAAAGCGCCCACGCCAGAGAAACTGACCGCCAGAGCCAGCACCCAGGCGGGATCAGGGGCCGGTGGACGGCCCTGCAATGTTACGGAACCCCATACAAGCGCTATGGGCACGCCGGTTGTAGTGGGCGTCGGCGATAAGGTAGGCGTAGACACAGGGGTCAGCGTCCCTGTCGGCGTGGCGGTGGAGGTCGCCGTCGGCGTCCAGGTGAAGGTGAGGGTTGGGCTTCTTGTCCCTGTCGGCGTGCGTGTTGGTGTCTCGGTTTTCGTCGGCGTCTCGGTGCGCGTACTTGTGGAAGTCCGCGTTGAGGTAGGAGTGGCCGTGGCTGTCGGCGTGCGTGTGGAGGTTGGCGTCTTGGTCGGCGTGCCCGTCGCCGTCGGTGTCCGAGTGTTGGTGGACGTCGGCGTTGCGGTCGGCGGCGGCACATAGTTCACCCATAGCTCAGGCCACCACTGGCTGTCCGGATTATCCGTCGAATCGAAGCGGTACTCGACCGACATCTCATTAGTGATCAGGATGATGCCGTAATTCGAAGCCGGGTTGTTCACCCACTGGCTGACGAGGTTTCTCAGGTCCCAACTAAACCAGGTATTTGTGGCGTTTACGATACCCGTAGCGGCAGAGGCCTGATCACGATCCGTGATGCCGTCGGCCCCATCCGTTTGCCAACGAGTGGTCGCGTTCGCATACCGCCAGTTGGCCTCCCTCTCCACCCAATCCCGACGCAAAGCGTAGACATTCACTATTAACCACCTGCCCGGCACAGAGCAGTACCAGTTGGTATGAAGCGATAATCTTGCCTCGATGATCGTGGAGCCGGGGGGAATGGAGGACAGGTCGAACAGCAGCATGGGCCTCTTCTGGTGGACAGGTTTGATCACCATAAACCATTGCACGGAACAATGCTGGCCATTCTGGTATATACCATCGGCATAGTCATAGTCAATCCAGGTATCTGCTGTCGGGTGCAGGGCGGTAGCGCTCATCCCCACTCCACCATGCGCTACCACGTCCAGAGATTGTTGCACCTGCGGCGGCGAATTTCCCCCACCTTCCTTCCCTAGAATGGATGCAGGCGCCAAGGCCAAAAGCACAAGCAGGAGAGCGATGAAAGGTATACCCCAGCGAGAGAGCGTTTTCTGTTTGTCCATTGTTGAACCACCTTTCCGGCGAAAGTGTGTTGGCCCCGTCTAAGACACAACAGGGCCGACACCCCCTCTTCCCGTATGCCCGAAGTCTCGGGATGTTGGCCCCCCATAGCTGGCAACATCAGCAGAAAGATGTCCGCAGTTACCGTTTCTCTGCTGATTTTGGATATATCATACCACAGGAAGGCGAGGGTTGTCAAATCCGCCACATGGATTTGTGAGGAATAAACGAGTGACGTATAATACTCGCTAGAGGTGATGTGAATGGAAGTAGGAACTGTTGAGCAAATAGACATCATTAGCAAAATGAAAGAGGCGTACCTGGATTACGCCATGAGCGTGATCACAGCGCGCGCCCTGCCGGATGTGCGTGATGGGCTGAAGCCGGTGCAGCGGCGCATCCTCTACGCTATGGAGGACATGGGCCTGCATCATGACCGGCCCTACAAGAAAAGCGCCCGCATCGTTGGCGAAGTCTTGGGTAAGTATCATCCGCACGGCGACGAACCGGTTTACGAGGCGATGGTGCGCATGGCCCAGGATTTCTCTATGCGCTACCTGCTCGTGGATGGACAGGGCAACTTTGGCTCGGTGGATGGCGATAATGCCGCGGCCATGCGCTATACGGAGGCGCGGATGGCTGCCATTGCCGAAGAGATCCTGGTAGATATTGCCAAAGATACCGTGGATTTCGTGGACAATTTCGACGGCAGCTTGAAGGAGCCTGTTGTCCTGCCCAGCCGCGTGCCCAATCTGCTCCTGAACGGCGCTTCGGGCATTGCAGTGGGCATGACTACCAGCATCCCGCCGCACAACCTGAGCGAGCTTTGCGAGGCCATCATTTATCTCATAGAGCATTATGAGGAGATGGACGAGGTGTCCGCCGAAGATCTGATGAAGTTTCTGCCAGGCCCCGATTTCCCTACAGGGGGCATCATCCTGGGCCAGGAGGAGATCAAGGCAGCCTATGCGACGGGGAAGGGACAACTGACCGTACGCGCCAAAGTTCATGCTGAAGATCTGAAAGGGGGGCGGTCGCGCATCGTCGTGACCGAGCTGCCATATCAGGTCAACAAATCCGCTTTGATTGAGCGCATCGCCGAGTTGGTGCGGAACAGGAAGATCGAAAGCATCTCCGATTTGCGCGACGAATCGGATCGGCAGGGGATGCGGATCGTCATCGAGTTGAAGCGCGGCGAGGATCCGCGCCCGACCATCACCCAACTGTTCAAAGAGACGCCCATGCAGAGCACTTTCAGCATGAATATCCTAGCTCTGGTGGACATGACGCCCCGCCTGTTGCCCCTGAAGCGCGCCTTGCAGTTCTTTATCGAACATCGCCATCAGGTGATCATGCGGCGCAGCCAGTTCGAACTGGGACGCGCCCGGGAAAGGGCGCATATCCTGGAGGGCCTCAAAATAGCCCTGGATCACCTGGATGCCGTCGTTGACACCATCCGCCGTTCGCAGACCGCCGATACCGCCATGCAAAATCTGATGCGCAGGTTCAAGCTATCGGAAATTCAGGCGCGGGCTATTCTGGATATGCAATTGCGGCGGCTCGCTGCCCTGGAGCGGAAAAAGATCGAGGACGAGTATTCCGAGGTGATTCAGCAAATCGCCTATCTGGAGGATTTGCTAGCGAATCCCCGCAAGATCCTCTTCTTGATCAAAGAGGACATGCGAGATATAAAGCGAGGCTATGGCGATGCGCGCCGCACCCATATCGTAGAGGCTGAAACGGGGGAAGTGAAAGAGGGCGATCTAGTGCCCGATGAAGACGTGCTGATCGCCTTGACGCAGCGCGGCCATATCACCCGTCTGCCCCTGAGCGAATGCCAGGCCAAGCGACGTACAAATATTGGCCTATCTGTGGGTGTGCGCGATGCGGTGTCCTTGTTCCTGCCGGCCAATAGCCGAGATACCCTTCTTTTCTTCACAGATCAAGGCCGTGTATTCCAGGAGCAGGTTCATCGCATCCTGAGCCTGGATCGCCAGGCCAAAGGCCAGCCCTTGACTAGCGTCGTCTCTCTGGGCGAGAAGGAACGTGTGACGGCTTTGTTAGCAATCCGCGGACTGGAACCTGATGGTTACCTCTGTCTGGCGAGCAAGCAAGGGCGAACCAAACGAGTGTCTACCGGGGAGTTGACACAAATACCCGCCACCGGGCTTGCAGTGATCAGCTTGGATGCGGGCGACGAACTTGTGTCGGCTCGGTTAAGCGCGGGAAATAGGGAGCTTCTGCTGGTCACCAAACAGGGGCAGGCCATCCGCTTCCCGGAGGAGGATGTCAGGCCGATGGGACGGACAGCGGCGGGCGTCTGGGCGCTCAAGTTGGTGCCAGATGATGCCGTGGCGGGTATGATGCTGGCGCGGGAAGAGGGAGAGCTTTTGATCGTTACAGAGCGTGGGTACGCTAAGAGGAGCTTGGTAAAGGAATATCCTGTCCAGGGGCGCTATGGAGGCGGTGTGCGCGCACTGGATCCGTCCAAGCTGCCGGAGACAGGCCCTATCGTCGCCGCAGAAGTTGTACATGCCTATGACGAAGCTATTCTCGCATCGGCGGCGGGTGAGGCTTTGTGTGTCAAGGTTCAAGATGTTACCTTACTGGAGCGATCCACCTGGAGCACGCTTGTCCGCGAGAAGAGGAAAGCGATGGCGGTGAAAGCGGACGATGTGATTGCCTCCATCGCTGTGCTGGAAGGCACAGAGCCGGAACCCCGTGCCATCGTCGCGGAAGAGGTTGAACGTCCCCAGCGCAAGTCGGCCAAGATGGGCAGCAAGGGCGGCACAGTATCAACCAAGCGCACGACAGCCCGACCGAAAACGACAACGAAGGCACCGACCTCGGCCAAGAAGCCTGCCGCGAAGCGTTCAACCAAGGCCAGAGCGAAGGCCCAACAAGCAACGAAGACCAAAGCAACCACACCCACGAAGAAAACCGTTCCGAAAGCGCGCACAACAACACGTTCCGCCTCACGCAAAAGGCAGGGTTGAGGCCCAGGTTTAGTGCGGTGCTGCTCGCCCAAGGAGCCGACGATAAATCATCGGCCTGAGAGCTTCAAGCCGGCCAAGGCCGGCTAAAAATGGGCGGGGTCAGCCCGCTTCGAGCGGGCTTGAGCTCCTAGCGCGGCTCATTTATGGCCGCGTCCTCCGAGCGACACCGCCAACCTATTTTGCTAAAGATCATTATCGCCAAAACGCACCGGCACACTACCAACCTTGAAAGCTGTGGAGAGCCATGGACCTGAAAACAATCTTAAAACAGGGTCGTGGGCAGTTAGTGGAATTCATGGTGCAGCCTGATGTGGATCGTCTGGCGGAGACCCTCGTCGCTTTTGCCAACGCCGATGGTGGGACGATCCTCGTAGGCATCGGCGCGGGTGGACAAATCGCCAGCGATCTGGCCTCTCACGATCTGGAAGCCAGCCTCCTGCGGGCACAGATGCGTTGCCGCCCCCCTGTCAAGACAGAATGGGAGGCCATAGAGACGCTGCATGGCACGGTAGTCGCCGTCGTCGTCCCGCGCAGTGACGAGTTACATACTTTGCAGGATGGCAGCATACTGCTGCGCTCTGGCGCGCGCAACCGGCGTCTCAGTGGTGAGGAAATCCAGCAACTCGCCGTGTCCAAAGGCGCGGGGAGCTTTGAGGAGGAAACAGTTCCCAGAGCGAGCATCCAAGACTTCGACCCGGATGTGATCGGCGAATACGAACTAAAACGTCGCCAAAGGAAGCCTCGTGGCGAGGCGTTGTCGCGTGAGGAATTGCTGCTGGACAGCGGTGCCCTCAGCCCGGAGGGCAAAGTGACAGTGGCCGGCCTATTGCTTTTTGGCCAGCGTCCGCAGGTATTCCTTCCGCAAAGCGGCGTCGTGTTCGTGCACTTTTCAGGCACGCAGCCAGGCGGGATAAGCTCCCCGCCCGGCTACAGCCGGCGCGAGGAGTTTAATGGGCCGTTGCCACGAGTGATCGAGCAGACCTGGGAAGTGCTCTGGGAGGAGATGCGCCACGAAGCCGTCATTTCGGGATTGACGAGGGAAGACCGGCCGGAATACCCGGAGATCGCGGTGCGCGAGGCGCTGGTGAACGCCGTAGCACACAGGGATTACCGCCTCAAGGGCCGGCGCATTGAGTTGCGCATGTT
>CAYPON010000026.1:0-18928 GCA_964412315.1 uncultured Anaerolineae bacterium
CTGAGCGGAGCAACAGTATAGCACAAGGAGCTTAATCTCACAAAACGAACGGGTTTACTGGTTTTTCGTGAGATGTGCTATAATTTGGGTGAAGGAAGATCCCATGGCCAGTTACACTGAGGTGAAGAGTGGTTCCCATTTTGACCCAGGACGAGCTGGATTTTGTCAGCCACAGCGAGATGCAGACGGAGCGCATCGGCGTGCGCCTGGCGCAATTCTGTCGCCCTGGTGACCTGATTTGCCTGGAAGGGGAGTTGGGCACAGGGAAGACTTGCCTGGCACGCGGCGTTGGCCGTGGCCTGGGTGTCACGGAGCCTATCACCAGCCCCACCTTTATCATGGTCAATGAGCATCGCGTGCCAGGATCCCATCTCTGTTTCTATCACATAGACCTGTATCGCCTCAAGTCCCCTCAGGAAGCGCTGGCTCTGGGAATAGAAGAGTATCTGTATGGCCACGGGGTTTGCGTCATTGAGTGGGCGGAGCGCGCGCGGCAGGTGTTGCCCCAGGAACACCTCTGGATCACGCTACGTCATGTCAGTGAGAACAAGCGAAGCCTGACGGTGACGGCGACGGGCGCGAGGTATCAAGAGCTATTGGGACAGTTGAGGAGCAATGCTTTCGGGTTGGGCAGCCTGTGATCAGTGGATGGCAAAGAGATGATACTAGCGATTGACACAGCCACCAGGTACGCTGGCATCGCGCTCTACGATGGCCAGGCCGTCCTTTGCGAGGAGACCTGGCGCTCCAACGACAGCCACACCAGGGAATTGATGCCCAATGTCGTGCGCGCCCTTGCCCAGCAAGAGATAACAGTGCAGGATTTGACAGGCTTGGCGGTGGCGTTAGGCCCTGGCTCCTTCACAGGATTGCGCATCGGCCTGAGCGTCGCCAAAGGCATCGCTTTCGTCACAGGCAAGCCGCTCCTGGGAATACCTACGTTGGACATCCTGGGCTATGCTCACGCCCGCCAGGACTTGCGCACCTGCGCTCTGGTGGAGGCGGGGCGGGGCCGGTTTTGTGTGGCTACCTATCGGCGAGGCCAGGCTCTCGAGCGGCTGGACGAGTATCGCCTCCTGTCTCCCGCCGACCTGGTTGCTAGCATTGAAGGGCCCACCCTTTTTTGTGGGGAGATTGACGCTTCCTTGCGGAGCTACCTTCAGGAGCGGTTGGGGGATTTGGCCATTATCGTCTCTCCGGCTGAATGCTTGCGACGGGCGGGGTATCTCGCAGAATTGGGCTGGCAGCGACTACAAAGAGGGGAGCGGGATGACTTGGCGACGCTCTCCCCGATATACCTACATCATCCCGCCGCTGGAGTTGAGGCATGAATTCGAGTGATTGGCCCTATAGCATAGAGCCGATGCGCCCGGAAGATGTGCCGACCGTTGGCGCCATCGAACGGATGGTGTTCGCGCGACCCTGGCCAGTGGACGCCTTTAACTATGAACTGCTGGAGAACCCGAACGCTCATTACCTGGTCGCGCGACTGAGGCGGCAGGAGGAGGCTCCGAAATCCAAGCGGGGTCTCAGGGCGGCTTTTCGCCGTGCGATGTCCGGCCCCGATCTGGATGAAACGCTTGTCGGCTATGGCGGACTATGGCTCATGGTGGATGAGGCGCATATTTGTACCCTGGCGGTACATCCTGCCTGGCGGAGGAGGAGCATAGGGGAGTTGCTTCTGGCCTCCCTCATCGAGAAGGCGATGGAGTTGGGAAGCCGTTGCGTCACTTTGGAGGTGCGTGTTTCCAATCGTGTGGCACAGCATCTCTATGAAAAATATGGCTTTAGCAGGGCGGGACTGCGTCCTGGATACTACTCGGATAACAATGAAGATGCCCTTATTATGACTACCGATTCCATTAACTCGCCAGAGTATCAGGCCAGGTTCCGGGAACTCACAGAAACTTTAAGAGCCACGCTTTCGTCAAGTAGGAGCAAGATAGGAGGTCAACTGTGAAAGGAAGATTCACGAGATTGTTCATTCTCTCCCGTATGCTGGTTGACGCCGCAATGTTCTGTTTGGCCTTTTTCCTAGCTTATAAACTGCGGCAGCATACCATATATCCCCCTTTGGTGAATCCCTCACCTTTTCGTCAGTATTCGGGGATGCTATGGATTCAAATCCTCACGCTGCTTTTTACCTTTCTTCTCTCCCGTCTTTATCATCAAAAGCCTGGCATGTCCCGTTTCGACAAATTGTACGGCATTTTTGTGGCCGTATCTATCGGCACAGTCATGGCAATGTCTTTCACCTCCTTTATTTACAAGAATGAGCTTGACTATCCCCGGCTGATGGTGGCCTATTCGTGGCTTTTGACTGTTCTCCTGGTCACACTGGGTCGCTTGCTGATGGATGCCTTGGAGTCTCGTATCCGTGCTCGCTATCCGCAAAAAGTGCTTGTCGTCGGCACAGGCGATGTGGGGCGGATGATTCTACAGAGCATCCGGCAATCTCCTCGGCTGGGCTATCGAGTAGTAGGCTTTGTGGATGACACGCCCGATCGCCAGGAGATAGGGGGAGTGCCCGTGCTTGGCCCGATCGACAACTTGAGGCTTGTCATCCGAGAGCAGGGCATAGAGCAAACCATCGTTGGCCTGCCGGAGGTACAGCATGATCGGCTGCTAGAGATCATCTCACAGTGTGATAGCGAACGAGTGACCACCAAGGTGTTCCCGGACCTCTTCCAGATCATGGCTTCTGAAGTGAGCATTGACGATCTGAACGGCGTGCCCCTCCTGACCGTTCGCGACATAGCTTTGCGAGGCTGGCGGCTGACGCTTAAACGAGCCATGGATCTGGTTGTCAGCGCCGTAGGGCTGGTGTTGCTCTCCCCCTTTATGATGTTGATCGCCCTTTTGGTCAAGCTCGATTCCCCCGGCCCGGTCTTTTATGCGCAAGAGCGCATGGGGCTAGACGTCAAGCCTTTTCCCATGCTCAAATTCCGCTCCATGCGCGCGGATGCTGAGGAGCATACTGGCCCCGTCTGGGCGGCGAAAGATGATCCTCGGCGCACCCGTTTGGGAGCTTTCCTGCGGCGGTTCTCGCTAGACGAGCTACCCAATCTAATCAACGTGTTGTTCGGGCACATGAGCCTGGTTGGCCCGCGCCCCGAGCGGCCGGTCTTTGTGGAGCAGTTCAAGCAGATCGTTCCCCGCTACATGGATCGCCACAAGGAAAAGGCAGGCATGACTGGCTGGGCACAAGTCAACGGGCTGCGTGGCGACACCTCCATCATTGAGCGGACGAAATACGATCTCTGGTATATCGAGAACTGGTCGCTCTTGCTGGACATCAAGATTCTGCTCTTGACGTTCCTGCAGGTGCTTCGCGGCGAGAACGCCTATTGACAGTACTTACAAGGAGTTCTTCAAAGCAGTCATACCACTCTCAGAATAAAGCACCTTGGGAAGGACTGAGATGGATACTGTAAAGGTTTTACACAACCTTCGAAAAGCACCTGAAAGGAACGAAGTGTTGAGGCAAATCAGACAGCTTGATGCTCCACCTTACACAGTTGACCCGCAGGTCCTGCGCCGTTTTGACCAGCGACAGACCGTTTTTGGGCGCAAGGCAAATGACCCGCAAGCCGAGTTTTACCGCAAAGAAACTCACGAGCACGCCGCCGAGATCATCGGCAAGGGAGAGCCGGGATATTCGCGCCTGGAACTGGCGCGCTCCGAGGCAGCCTGGACGGTCTCCAATCACTTCCGGGGTGCGTATTCCTGGGAAAAGCTGGACACCTCCCACCCGGTCATGGCGCAACTAGACAGGTATGCCGTGACCGACCGCGCGGCGATGAGCGCGCAGATCAAAGAGACGACGCGGATGTATGGCGCCGACCTGGTGGGGATTTGCCGCGCCGACCGGCGCTGGGTATATTCACACACCATGGACGGCGACCCACCCGACATCCCGCCTGAGTTCGAGTATGCCGTGGTCATGGCGGTCAGGATGGATGCAGCGGCGATCCAGACCTCGCCAGCCTTCCTGGCCTCTACGGCGACGGGCGTTGGCTATTCGCGGATGGCCTTCTCCATTGCCTGCCTGGCCGAATTCATTCGCAACCTGGGCTATCGGGCCATCCCCATGGGCAATGACACGGCCTTGAGCATCCCCCTGGCCATAGATGCCGGGCTAGGCGAGTTGGGCCGAAACGGCCTGCTGGTCACGCCCGAGTATGGCCCCTGTGTGCGGCTATGCAAAGTCTTCACCAACCTGCCCCTGGAAGCAGATTGCCCCATCGAATTCGGCCTGGCTGAAGTTTGCAGGCAGTGTCGCCAGTGCGCCGATGCCTGCGAGGTGGGGGCCGTTTCGTTGGATGCGGAACCCTCCTACAAGATCGCCTGCCACTCCAATAACGCGGGGATTCGACGCTGGGCAGTCAATGCGGACAAGTGCTACTCCTTCTGGGTGCGTAACGGTGCATCCTGCTCGACCTGCATCGCCGCCTGCCCGTTCACACGAAAGGCTTTGTAGTACCTCATTCTGTCAGAAGCGAGGGGAAATGCCTAAAGATCAAGTTGCTTTGGTTGTCATGACCGGCCTCAGCGAATCCAGCGATGTAGAAGGCATGATGGCGGGCGCGCTCATCGCTGCGACACTGGACACGATTGAAAAAGCGCGCGCGGCGGAAAATATCAGCCCCATCATCGTCTCTACCAACTCGGACAGGCTGATCGAGAGCCTGCGGGATTGGCCAGCTATCGTGGAGCAGGATCCTCCCGAGGGAAAGTTCCATTTCGGCTTTCGGCTGCGAGAGATCATCAACAGCCACCGCCTGGAAAAGGTCATTTACATGGGCGGTGGCAGCGGCATCCTCTTGAGCGCGGAACAAATGCGGCGGATCGCCGACGAAACTCTGAAAGCGGACTCGCTGCTCATCACCAACAACTTTTACTCCACCGACTTTTGCGCCTTTACGCCAGCCTCGCACATCAACGAAATCCATCCCCCTCCCTATGATAACGACCTAGGGTGGCGGATGGGGCAGAAGAACGGGCTGCCCAATGTTTCCCTTCCGCGCTCGGCAGCCACACAGTTGGACATAGATACGCCAGTGGATCTGATGGTGCTGACCTACTGCCCGGACCTCAGCCTTCACCTCCGGCAGTATCTCAACCAACTCCACCTGGACACGAGCCACATCGGGCGATCCATGAAGTTTTTCGTGAATCGTTCCTCGGAAATTGCCCTGGCAGGGCGCATCTCCTCTTCCACCCTGGCCTATCTGGAGCAGGAGGCGGCTTGCCGGGTGCGCGTCTTCTCAGAGGAGCGAGGGATGCGTGCCAGCGGGCGGCAGGATAGGGGCGAGGTGCGCTCGTTGTTGGGGTACTATTATCAAAAGGTCGGCCCGCGGCGCTTCTTTGCCACGATGGGAGAGATGGCACAGGCCCTCTTTTTCGACAACCGCCCCCTCTGGGTTCACTGTGGGGTCTGGCCTGGTGCCAGCGACCGCTTCTATTCCGACCTGCGACAGCCGGAAAAGGTCAAGGACGATTTCTTGCGCACCTTCACCGAAGCGGCGCTAGAATCGCCCATTCCGGTCATCATGGGAGGGCATTCGCTAGTTTCCGGCGATATGTACGTAATCGTCGAGCGCGCCTGGGCCATAAGCGGCGTGGATGTGCCGCGCTGGGTGAACCATACTTTCTGGGGCGAATTTCCGCAAAAGCGCGTATCCTAAGCCAGCTAGCGTTCGTCCGTTGGAACGTTGCAACATTCAAACGTTCCTACCTTCCCTGCAGTGATCGAGAACTGTGAAACGAATGCAAAGGAGCATGGGATGGACAAAAGCGAAGAGTACCGCGACTTTTTCGGCCGCGATCTATCGGAAGTTGATCCAGATACAGATTTGATCATCGGTTTTGAAGAGGAGCGCCAGGCGAGGCGCTTCATTTTCATCCCCTCGGAGAGCATCTGCCCCAAGGCGGTGCGCCAGGCGCTGGGTTCAGTCTTCAACAACGTCTATGCCGAGGGATATCCCCCTTTGCGCATGACGCGCGACGAGGAAGAGATGCTCCTCGACTTTTCCTACCAGTTGGCCAACTATCGCCGCTATGGCGACCGGCGCTTCTACAAGGGCACGGATTATGTCCATTTCATCGAATGCCTGGCGCAGCGGCGCTGCGCCCAGGCCTTTGCCACGCTGCAGGTGCCCGCCCAGGAGATTTATGTCAATGTACAGCCCCTATCCGGCGCGCCGGCTAATCTCGCGGCATACGAGGCGTTCCTCAAGGTTGGCGACACGCTCATGGGCATGAACCTTTTCCAAGGCGGCCACCTCACCCATGGCAGCGAGTTCAACATCTCCGGCAGGCGCTACAAAGTAGTATCTTACGGGGTGAATCCCAAGACGGAGCGCCTGGACTATGACGCTATACGCGACCTCGCGCTGCAGCATCGTCCCAAGCTGATCGTGGCGGGATACACCTCCTATCCCTGGGCGCCGGACTGGGGCAAATTCCGCGAGATCGCCGACGCTTGCGGCGCGATTTTGATGGCGGACATCGCGCACACGGCGGGCCTGGTCAGCGCGGGCGTGCTCCCCTCGCCGGTGGGACTGGCCGACGTGATCACCTTCACTACCCACAAAACGCTGTGCGGGCCGCGTGGCGCGGTCATCATGACCAGCGACGAGGACAAGGCTAAGCTCATTGACGCGGCGGTGTTCCCTGGGGAACAGGGCGGCCCTCACACCAACAAGTTCGCGGCCATGGCCGTGACCTTCAAGATCGCGCAGACGCCACAGTTCCGGCGTCTACAAGAGTGGATCGTGGAGAACGCCAAAGCTCTGGCCGCCGGACTGCAAAGGCGAGGGCTGAGGCTGGCCTATGGCGGCACGGATACACACATGTGCGTCCTCGACCTGCGCGCGATCAAGACGCCCACGGGCCTTCCCCTGCGCGGCGAGATCGCCGTGCGCATCCTCGACCTGTGCGGCCTGGTGGCGAATAAGAACACACTCCCTGGCGATGTGCTCACCGCCCTAGGCAGCGGCATACGCCTGGGAACGCCCTGGCTCACCCAGCGCGGCATGGAGCCTGCCGAGATGGATCAACTGGCAGGCATGATTCACCGCATCGTGACGAACATCCACCCCTTCTCCTACCTGGGGGGCAAAGGCGAACTGCCACGCGGCAAGATAGAACAGGATATCTTGGAGCAGGTTAAAGAGGAAGTAGCGGCTCTGGCCGAGAAAACCGCAGCGGAGACGGTGTCGCGCGGGACAGGCTATCCGCACTACTTCGGGCTTTACCAATTCAACCGCGTCACCGTTTCATCTCTTTCCAGCGGGGAGAGGCTGGGTGAGGGGGGAGAATCACCCGCATCCCCGCCTTCTCCTGAAGGGGAAAAGAGCCTATCTCTCCTTGACGAGTTGGGCCTCTTGGAGGTGAACGGCGAACGGGCCAAGCCATTTATGCAGGAAGTGACGACGAGCAACCTGGCGGATTTGCAGCCGGGCCGGGCACAGCGCACCTTCCTGCTGGATCCGCAAGGCAATCTGCTGGCCGATGTCACGGTATGGCGGCTTGCCGCCGGTGAATGGGGACGCGACCGTTACCTGGTCATGACCCAAGCGGAAACCAAAGAGCGGGTTGCCACCTGGCTGCGGAATCTCTCGGATGGCTACATTCTGTTCGACAGGGAGGACATCCTGGCGAAGGTGCAGGGGCCTGTGATGGTCGAGGAACTGACGGAGGCGTCATTAGAACCCCGCTTTCTGATAGAAACCGGGGTTCTAGCTCCATCCTCCGCTGGCTCGCCTCTCCCTGCGGCGGCCCTGTATTGGGCGCATCCCGAGTTGTTTGACCTGACCAAGCCCTACTTTATCGGGCAGGCAGCCTTGCGCCAGTTCCGGCCTGCCGTGCAAAAGCGCGAGTTTCAGTGGCGAGAGGCGGAAGGCCCTCCTAGGCGAACGCCGCTCTATGACGAGCATCGCCGGCTGACGCGCAAAATCATCCCCTTCGCCGGCTGGGAAATGCCGCTCTGGTATTCCAGCGTGGCCGAGGAACATCAGGCGGTGCGACAGGCCGCTGGCCTTTTTGACGTGGCGCACATGGGCGTGCTTGAGGTTGTCGGCGAGAACGCAGCCAGTTTCCTTGATTTGGTCTGTACCAATTATGTGCGCTGGCTGGGCGATGGTCAGTCCTGCTACACCTACCTGATGGATTCAGATGGCCATGTGAACGATGACTTCATAGTCTATCGCCGCCGCTGGGATCGCTATCTGCTCGTGGTCAATGCGGTCAATGCGGAGAAGGACCTGGCCTGGCTGCAAGCTGTGAACTCGCGCGAAGTGCTGGTTGACCGCGATAACCCCGCTCTGCAAGCGGAAAGCCCTGCCATCATCCGCGACCTCAGAGACCCTGCCAGTGGCGCGGATCGGCGCATTGATCTGGCGCTGCAAGGCCCCAAGTCGCTGGCTATCCTGCAAAGCCTGACTGACGATCCTCGTCTCAAGCGGCGATTGGCCGCCATCCGTCGCACCGAGTTCCTGGAAACGGTGCTGGCAGGCATCCCTCTCCTGATTGCCCGCACCGGCTACACGGGGGAGGATATGGGCTACGAGCTTCTCATCCATCCCGAGCAGGCTGTCCGCCTCTGGAACCTGCTATTGGAGGAAGGGGCGAGCCAGGGGCTGCGGCCCTGCGGCCTGGCGGCGCGGGATTCCACGCGCCTCGAGGCAGGCCTGCCTCTCTATGGCCATGAACTGGCCGGCCCCCACGACATCGTGCCCACCGAGGCTGGCTTTGCGCCTTATGTCAAATTCCACAAGCCCTATTTTATCGGCCGCTCGCGCTGCCTGGCCCAGGAGGCTAACAAGAAGATGGAGATCGTCCGCTTCCGCGTGGATCGAGCGGGAGCGCGCGCCATCCATCAGGACAACCCAGTTGTGAACCGCAACGGCAACCACATCGGCTGGGTGACCAGTTGCACCCTGATCGGCGGCCTGCAAATGGGCATGGCCTACGTCGAGAAACGGTACAACGTGCCCGACACGCCTATCGGTATTTTCCCTTTGCCGCCAGCGGAACGTATGCCCGAATCCAAGCCGATCGCCAGCCTCAACCTGGGCGAGCGGGTGATACTGCCGGAGGCGGCTACCGTCCTGACCCGCTTCCCCACCCCGGAAGAGAAAGGGAAATGGGCCTCTCTGCAAGGATCGCAGGAATAACTGAAGTTTGTCAGACTTCGGAAGCCTCGAGTTTAGGAGCAAAGTACAATTGACTGCTATGGAGATTCATGGTATATTGAGATCGAATACCCAGTATACGACATAGCGGACTCAAAGCCCCCAGAGTCCAGGATGTGGGAGCTAAACAGATGAAAGAAAGTCGTCCGGTACGCCGGGGTACGCTTGCTGTGTTATCCGCAATATTCACTGTACTGTTTGCTGTGAGTTTAACTGTCGAAGGCAGCGCGTTCGCGCTCGATGTCTCAACGATGTCTTCGGCAAAGCCCTCGCCCTTCTCCTCAACCCAAGCTCCTGGCGCGGTCACGCCCGCGCCAACGGCTGTCCCGACAGGCTATTGGACGAGCAGTGGCCCCTATGGGGGCCTTGTCCTGAGCCTGGCTGCCGCCAGGGATGGCACGCTTTTCGCTGGGACCGAGAGCGGCGTTTTCAAATCCACTGATGGCGGCAACGCCTGGCAGGAAGCGGGCAGGAGGGTAAACTACCCTATCAGGGTTGTGCTGGCTTCACCCCATTACGGCACAGGTGATGACAGAGTCGTCTTTGCAGGCACGCACCAAAACGGCCTTTGGAGGTCGCGCGATGGTGGTTCAACCTGGGAAGCTGTCGGCAGCGAGTTCGGCTCGCAAGCGGGCATTGCCTCTCTGGCAGCTTCCCCCAGCTCCGATAGCAACTGGGCGATCTTCGCCTGCGTCGAAGGCAACGCGGCTGGCATCTACAAATCAACCAACGCCGGCGACACCTGGACACTCAAGCCCATACCCTTCCCCTCACCTGCTGTGACCAGCTCTTTTTCGGCAGTAGCCGCCACCTCAACCTCCACGGGGACTCTTACCGTCTTTGTTGGCTCTACTAGCGGGCAAATCTTCAAGTCCACCAACGGCGGCGATTCCTGGCAGAACATGTATAACATTCCCGGGCTGTCGCGGGTTCGTGGTATAAGCTTGTCTCCCAACTATGAGAATGATCGAACGCTATTCGTGGCCACCACTGAGCAAGGTATGCTTTGGTTTAGGAGGGGAGAACTGGCCCCCAGACAGTTGAATCCCTGCCCACATAGCTCCTCGGTTGTGCTCTCCCCGAACTACCAGCGCGATAAAACGGTGTTCGTTTCATTCTACCCCTGCTCGAACTATCTCAGCGCCGGCCTCGTTTTTATGTCAACAAGCGAAGATGAAAACGGCCAGAGGCAATGGGTTCAAATCTCGGATGGCCTGGAAGAGCATATAGTCGAGACCCTGGCAGTCTCTCCTAGCTATAACCAGGGCGGGCTGATCTGGGCCGGAACTCGCGGTAATGGGGTTTTCCGCCTGGATGTCGGCACAGCCTCTCGGTGGGAGCAGGGCAGTCGTGGGCTTTCGGCCCTGCGTATATCTTCTTTGGGCGTCTCGCCGCTTCTCGGCATGGAACGGTTCGTGTTGGCAAGTGCTATAAACGGAGGGGTCTTCCGCTCCGACGATAGTGGCCAGTCGTGGAGTACGATGAACCAGGGATTGCCCAGGTTGGATAGGTCAATACGGTCTCTGGCTATCTCCTCCGATGCGATCCTTGGCGGCGGCTCTCGCGGAAGAGTGTATCAGTTCGACCGTCAGAATATGACCTGGGAGTATATCTCCACAATCCCTGGGGAATCCGTTGCGAAGGAGCTTGCCATTGCCGGTCGAACGATCTTCGCCGTTGCTGGATCGGCTGGTGTGTTCAAATCCACCGATACGGGCGGGTATTGGGAGCCAAGCCTTGTCATAAGCCCGACCGCTCTCAATTGTGTCGCTGTTTCTCCCGCCTACAATGAAGCAGGCTCTCCCGGCGATGCGAAAACCGTATTCGCCGCTGGCGAGAATGGTGCGCTCTACAAAACAACGGATGGAGGGGCCCACTGGAATCCTCTCAACACCGGGTTGACGCAACCTGTCACTTTCAACAGCCTGGCCATCTCGCCGAGTTATGTTCGGGATGGCACCCTTTTCGCCAGCTACCAAGACGATCAGGGAGGAGGCGGCCTGATCAAGTCCACCAGGAAAGGGGATCGTTGGGATGCGGTGCATGGCGGGTTGCCCAATGTAGCAGTATCAGTTGTGGCCCTTTCCACCCAGCCGTTTTGGGATCGGATCGTCTACGCAGGTACAGCAAGAAATGGGGTGTTCCGATCCAGCGATGGAGGGGATCGTTGGGAAGAATTCAACGAGCAATTGGGATACTATGGGATCTTCTCATTCGCTGTGGCACGTAACCTTTCGCGCACCCCATTCGCCGGAACGTGGGGGCGAGGCGTCTGGCGATATGTCCAGGGAATTCCTCCTACGCCGACACCTTCGCCTACTTCAACTCTTACACCCTGGGAGGATACGCCGACCCCTACTCTGACCGCCACCCCAACAGCGACCCGGACAGCTACGGGGACGCCTACGTCAACACCTACATGGACATCCTCCCCGACCCCCACCGCGACAGCCACGAGGACATTCACGCCCACACCGACCTCAACTGCTACGGCAACGCCCACTCCGACCGCGATGGCTACAGCTACGCCAACCTCCACAGCCTCGCCGACCTTCACTTCGTCGCCGACGCCCACAGCCACCAGCACACCCACTCCATCGCCAACGGCGACGGTGATAAGAGTGTTCCGTTTGCCTCTAGTCCTCAAAAACTACCCCCAGCCCTGGTATCGGAGCGGCCTGACCGGCGTGGCGATCAAGTCCCTTGCCGTGGATCCGGCTATTTCGCAGATCGTATATGCTGGCACCGAGAATCGAGGCGTTCACCGCCGTCTCTATTGCGACGGCGCATGGTACACCACAAGCGTGACGGATGTGACCGTTTTCGCCATCGCCCCCGCACCATCCCCCAGTGGCCACATCTTCATTGGCACCTGGGGACATGGCGTTTACCGTTCCACCGATGCCGGGGTATCCTGGCAACCAGCGAATAATGGCCTGAGTTGGCCCTATGTGAACGCTCTGGCGGTATCGCCTAACTATGCCACGGATCAGATAGTTTATGTGGGAATTGACACGCAGGGCGTCTACAAAAGCATAGATGGTGGGGCATCCTGGCATAGCTCTAACTCCGGTTTGGGAAGCCTGTTAGTCAGTTCTCTGGCAATCAATCCCGCCGATTCCCAAGTTGTTTTGGCGGGCACCTTTGACAGGGGTATTTACCGTTCAACGAATGGCGGCCAGTCGTGGGTTCCTGTTGCTGTGGGGAACGACATCGTTTGGTGTCTGGCCTTCAGCTCCGCAAATCCGCAGGTGGTTTATGCAGGCACCGATGGCGGCGTCTTCCGCAGCACCGACCGCGGCCAGACCTGGACAGCGACAATCTTAGGAAACAAGACCTATAGCTTAACCATCCACCCTTCAGACAGCCTGTTCGTCATGGCAGGCACTTCAGGCAGCGGGGTGTTCATGACCCTCAACGGCGGAATGTCATGGAAACCTATCAATGAGGGGCTGGAGAACCGCGTTGTTCAGGCACTCACGATAGACCTGGGTGGATGCCACTTGCTTTACGCAGGCACGAACGACGGGGTTTGGGAGTGGAAAATCCCGTAAGGTGGCATGACCTTCCCTAGACCTGACAGGTTTGGGAAACCTGTCAGGTCCAAGTCCTCCTACCAGTGCAACTTTGGCTGGCGGGCAGCACGCACCTCATCGAGCCGCCGCACGGCAGCCTTGTGTGGAGCCTCGTGCAAAAGCTGTGGATTCTGCTCCGCTTCCTGGGCGATCTGACGCATCGCTTCGACGAAAGCATCAAGCGTCCGCTTGCTCTCGGTTTCCGTGGGTTCGATCATCAATGCCTCAGGCACATTTAGTGGGAAGTAAATGGTCGGCGGATGGTAGCCATAGTCTACCAGCCGTTTGGCGATGTCCAGGGTGTGGATGTCGGGAGACTCCCTGCGGCGACCTGAGAGCACGAACTCGTGCATACAGGTGCGGTCATAGGGCAATGGATATAGGCCCTTCAGCTTGCTCAAGAGATAGTTGGCATTGAGCACGGCATTTTCGCTCACCGCCCGCAAGCCCCCAGCGCCCAACATGCAGATATAGGTATAAGCCCTGATCATGACCGCGAAGTTTCCGTAAAAGGATTTCATGCGCCCGATAGACGCCTCCGGCATGACCCAACGGTAAACATACTCGGGGACTTCTTCATCCAGGGCTTCCAAGCTATCCTCCACCTCGACGCGGCTGACAATAGGCCCTGGCAGGTATCGCACGAGAGCCGCCGAGGCGCCCACCGGGCCAGCGCCGGGGCCGCCCCCGCCGTGCGGAGTGGAGAAAGTCTTATGCAGGTTGTAGTGCATAACGTCAAAGCCCAGATCGCCGGGCTTGACGATCCCCAGCAAGGCATTGATGTTTGCGCCATCGCCATAAAGCAGCCCGCCACAGCCGTGCACCAACTCGGCGACTTCCAGGACATGCTCATCAAAGAGGCCCAGGGTGTTGGGGTTGGTGAGCATCAGCCCTGCCACCGTGTCATCGCAGTGCGCTCGCAGGTCGTCCCGATCCACATTGCCCCGTGCATCCGACTTGATCTCCACCGTTTTGTAGCCGCACATGGTGGTAGAGGCAGGATTAGTGCCATGGGCCGAATCGGGGATGAGCATGACCTGGCGCTTGGCATCCCCCCGCTCGCGGTGATAAGCGCGGATCATGAGCAAGCCCGTCAGCTCTCCCTGTGCTCCCGCTGCCGGTTGCAGAGACACGCCGGCAAAGCCCCCGATTTCTCGCAGAAATTCCTGCAATTCCCACATGAGTTGTAGGTTCCCCTGCACCGTCAACACATTCTGATAAGGATGGGTGTTGACAAAGCCTGGCAGCCGGGCGGCTTCTTCGTTCACCTTGGGGTTATATTTCATGGTGCACGATCCCAGCGGATAAAAACCGGTATCCACAGCATAGTTCATCTGCGACAAATGCGTGTAGTGGCGAACAAGATCCACCTCGCTTACCTCGGGCAGGTTGAGATCCCGGCGCAAAAGCTCGCGGGGAAGCTCCGTTGTGGGCACGTCGCATTCCGGCAGGAAGCAGCCACAGCGGCTTTCACCGCTCAATTCGATCAGCAAGGGCTCGCTCATGCTGTCACCTCCTGAAGGGCCGAAACCAAAAGGTCAATCTCCTCGCCGGTGACCGTCTCGGTCACGCAAAGGAGCATGTGGTCGGCCAGGTCGGGGAAACTCTGCCCAAGGTCATACCCGCCGATGATGTCCTCCTCCAGAAGCTCATCGTTAATGAACTGCGGCGACTCAGGACAGCGAACGACGAATTCCTTGAAGAAGGGCCTCTTCCCGACCAGCCTAAAGCCGGGCAGAGCGCCGATCTGCCGCGCGGCGTAGTGCGCCTTATGATAGCAGAGCTTGGCGACCCGCTGTAGCCCCGTGCGCCCCATCGCCGCCAGATAAACGGACGCAGCGAGAGCACAGAGCGCCTGGTTGGTGCAGATGTTGGATGTCGCTCGCTCGCGCCGGATATGTTGCTCGCGCGCGGTGAGCGTGAGCACAAAGCCGCGTTTCCCTTCAGCGTCCACGGTCTCGCCCACGATACGCCCGGCCATCCTGTGCATATACTCCTCGCGACAGGCAAAGTAGCCCAGGTAAGGCCCCCCAAATTGCAGACCGCCTCCGAGAGCCTGACCCTCACCGACCACGATGTCTGCTCCATACTCTCCCGGAGGCTGGAAGAGTCCCAGGGAGATAGGATCGGCGCTGACGATGAAAAGCGCACCCGCAGCGTGGGCAATCTCAGCAAGCCTGTCCAGCTTGTACAATTGCCCAAAGAAGTCAGGGTTTTGTACGACCAGGCAGGCGGTGTTGCTGTCCACCATGGCCCCCAGCGCATCCAGATCGAGTTCCAGGTTCCGCCAGTTGATGGCTTCATCGTCCACGATCTCCAATTCCAAACCTTGCGTATAGGTGCGCACGGTGGCCCGGTATTCGGGATGGACAGTGGGCGAGATAATAACTTTGGAGCGTTTCTTGCGACCCACGTAATAGGCCATCATCACCGCCTCTGCCATCGAGGTGGCGCCATCATAATGGGAAGCATTGGCCACGTCCATGCCCGTAAGTTCGCAGATCATGCTTTGGTACTCGAAAATGCTTTGCAGCGTGCCCTGGCTGATCTCCGGCTGATAAGGCGTATAAGCTGTATAGAACTCGGAGCGGCTGGTGATATGTTTTACGACGCTGGGCACAAAGTGATCATACGCACCGGCCCCCAGAAAGCTGACATAATGGATGGTGTCCATGTTGGTTTCGCCTAGAGCCTGCAAGCGGCGAAGGACCTCCATCTCGGAAAGCGGGGGCATTAAGTCGAGCTTAGGATACCTCACCGCCTCCGGTATGTCGCGGAAAAGCTTGGCGACATCTTGCACTCCTATCTGCGCGAGCATCGCTGCCCGCTCCGCCTTCGCGTGTGGGATATATGACATCTAGCCTCCCTTCTCGACAAGCTGTTGGTACGCTGCTGCATCTAGAAGCTTCTCTGCTTCACGGTCGTCCAACACGCGAAACTTGATAAACCACCCCTGCCCATAGGGTTCTTCGTTAACCAGTTGGGGCTTGTTCGCAAGCTCTCGATTGACCTCGATGATTTCCCCGCTCAACGGCATGAAAACATCCGATGCCGCCTTCACAGATTCGACGACGCCGTAGCTCTCTTCTTGAGAGAAGGAATCGCCTACTTCGGGTAGCTCCACATACACGACATCATTAAGCTCCTCTTGGGCATAGTCGCTGATGCCGCTGATGGCGATGTCACCTTCGACCTTGACCCATTCGTGGGTCTTGGCGTAGAGACGATCTGGAAGAAATACGGTCATGCCTCAATCCTCCCCTGAGCATTATTCAGTACACGCTCCCAATGTCGCCGGCTATGCGGTCGCTCGGCATTATAGGCGTAATAGCCCTAAGCGGCAAACACGCCCCGTCAGAATTGACTTATTCCTGTCTACATGATAGAATTGCAGTAGCCTGCCAGCGAGGTGGCAGGGAGGCATGTAGAGTATCGAAAGGAGTGTTGGATTATGAGTAGATATATCCGTGCGTTATCGGTACTTTGCCTGGCTGGGATGGTGACACTGGCAGCCTGCGCCCCGAAAGGTGCCGCCAAGCCAGGCCAGAAAGAGACAGCCATCTCCCCCACAAAAGCGATCAAACCCACCGCGCCCGTGACCATCCCGAAGAAGGATACCAAGGAGGCCGAGGAGCTAAGCTACGACACCACCGGCAACCTGTCGAACCTGAAAAGCTATCGCCTGCGGAGCGTCATTTCTGTACAGGAGGAAGGAAAGGATAAGGAGACGGTGGAGACCGAGATCGCCTACGTGCGACAGCCCCCAGCGCAGCATTCGATCATCAGATGGGGAGTCGCGAGCCAAGAAGGCATCGAGGTCATCCGTATTGGCTCGGACAGCTATGCCCGCGTTGGAAGCGAGTGGATCGCCATGCAGGTCCCCGATAAGGAACTGACGCCACCGGCGATCGCGCTTTACAGCGCGGAGAATCTCTTCCGCTCGGCGAAAGGACGCTACGTCGGGCAGGAAAATGTAAACGGTCAGCCGACGAAACATTATGTTTACGACGAAAAGGCCCTCCTCCAATCCGGCGTTTTCACCAATCTCTTGGAAGGTTCGGGAGAAGTCTGGGTCTCCACGCAGCATAACATAACTGTGCGCACCATCGCCCACCTCAAGGGGAAGGATACCAACACGGGCCGGATCACGACGATTGACCTGCGCAGCGATGTCACCGACATCAACGCAGACATCTCGATCAAGCCCCCCGAAGGGATAGGCAAGCCCGAAAAGCCCGACGACGTGCCCATCATGTCTGGAGCGACGGACATGGTGTCTATCAAAGGGATGACCAGCTACAAAGTCGCCGCCAGCGTGGAGGAGGTGACTGCGTTCTACAAGAGCGAGATGACGAAGAATGGCTGGACAAGTGTGCCCTCCCAGGTGCCTGGTTTTATCTCTTTTGAGAAGGGGAACCGCGCGGCGCAGATCACCATCACCCGGCAGGGGGACCGCACTGCTGTAGCTATCATAATGCAAGAAAAATAACTGTTCCTGTTGGATGCTGTGCTTCCGCCAGTGGCGAGGTGGGGGAGAATATGTCTAGTATCAAGAAACCGATCCGCTTGTCCAGCCACGCAAAACAGCAACTGGCGTTCCGGGGAGCAACTGAGCAAGAGATCGCGGAGGCAATTCGCACAGAATCCTGGCAACCAGCGGAACTCGGCAGACGGGAATGCCGGAAGGATTTCCCTTTCCATACCGTGTGGAACCAACGTTATTATTCGACCAAACAGGTCAGACCGATCTTTGTGGACGAAGCTGACGAGATCGTCGTTGTCACTGTTTATGTGTACTACTTTTGAAAGGGGCGAAGATGAAGATCACCTATGATCCGGAGGTGGACGCGCTCTATATTCGTTTCCGGGAGGCCACCGTTACTACTCAGCATCTGGCCGAGGGCATCGCCGCAGACTATGACGCCGACGGTCACCTGGCAGGTATTGAAATCCTGGATGCCATGAAACGCTTGGGCGACCGCCAGGTTTTCAAACAGGTTGTTCTCGAAAACGTAGCGTTTGAAATGCCGTCCTGAATCTATGCGACCAAATACTGGCATCACCCGTGTTGCCGATCAGGGAGAGATTGATGAGGTTGAATAAGGCCGCGCTTTGGGCTTTTTGCGTAGGAATCGTTCTTTTCTGGTGCGGCCTGTACCTCTTTGTGCCGATTCTGGCTGTTTACTCCCGCGCCAAGGGCGCGTCCATGGCCCTCGTGGGGCTGATCACTGGCTCCTACGGCCTGACGCAACTCATCTTGCGCATACCTCTCGGCGCGGCCTCCGACCGGTTGGGCTGGCGCAAGCCGTTTGTCCTGGCCGGGTTCATCGTCGTCATCCTGAGTTGTCTCGGCCTGGCCTGGTCGCCGACTCCGGAGTGGATATTGGTCTTTCGGGGACTTTCTGGCGTGGCCGCTTCCGCCTGGGTTGCGGTCACGGTGCTTCTCGCTGGCTTTTTCCCGCCGGATAAGGCTGTGCAGGCGACGAGCGTCCTTACTTTTTGCGCTGCCTTGGGCCAACTGCTGTCAACCACTGCCGGCGGCTGGATAGCGGATCGCTGGGGCTGGACGATGCCCTTCCGGGGCGGGGCGGTGCTGGCCGCCGTTGGAATTCTCTTCGCACTGCCGCTTCCTGAGAAGCGAACGCCTCCTGCCAGCCGGTTGACCTGGCAACGATTCCGGCACGTGGCCACCGTGCCCTCGCTGATCCTGGTCTCGCTGCTGGCCGCTGTGAGCCAGTACGCCTCTCACACGACCGTGCAAGGTTTTGTTCCTCTGTATGCCACGCAGTTGGGAGCCTCCAGGACGGTGTTGGGTTGGCTATCGTCCGCGGCGCTGATCCCTTCGACCACCATGTCGTTGTTCGCTGCAGGCATCGCCTCACGAATTGGGGGAAGGCGTGCGGTGGGCCTGGGGCTGCTGGTCGTCTTTGCGGCGGTGTTTGTTGTGCCCTGGGTGCGCACCATCCCCATGCTCATCGTCGCACGCATCGTACACGGCCTTGGCACGGGATTGGCCTATCCGGTAGCGATGGGCTTAAGCATCAGAACAGTCCCGCAAGAGGAGCGCGCCTCGGCCATGGGCATCTTTCAGGCGGTGTATGCGGTAGGGATGTTCGTTGGCCCGGCGCTGAGCGGCCTGATCGCCCAGTGGTGGGG
>CAYPON010000027.1:0-17340 GCA_964412315.1 uncultured Anaerolineae bacterium
CGCCTCTGGTGCAACAATGGGCTTGGCACCTGGGCTTCGTCGCGCTGCCGCGCAAGGATCGCGCCCACCAGGAGCCAACGGCGCTGATGGGCGGTATAGCGATCTATGGCGGCGCGATCCTGGCTCTGCTGGCAGCGACGGTTCTGACGAGGCTTTTGCTCGGTCCGGTCTTGCGTTTGCCGGAGCTTTTCGGCATTCTGGCGGGGGCGTCTTTGATGGCCGCCATCGGCCTTTGGGATGACCGCCGCCCGCTCAGGCCATGGGCCAAGTTGGCCGCCCAATTGTTGCCTGTGTGCATCGTCATGCTCACAGGCGTGCGCGTCGAACTGCGCCTGCCGCAAGCCCTCAATTTCCTTCTCACTGTCTGCTGGCTCCTTTATATCACCAACGCCGTGAATTACCTGGATAACATGGATGGCATCGCCATCATGCTGTCAGTGGTGAGCGGGGCCTTTTTCACCCTCATCGCCGTGCTGAACGGACAGCGTCTGGTATCCATGCTCGCTGCTGCCTTGACCGGCGCCGGCCTCGGCTTTGCTCGCTACAGCCTCCCCTTGCCGCGCGCGCGCATCTTTATGGGTGATGCCGGCGCCCTTTTCCTCGGCTTTATGTTGGCGGTGCTGGGCATCAAGCTGCGCGTGCCGGGGAACACCAACCTTGTGACCTGGATGGTGCCGGTTTTCGTGCTGGGCCTGCCGATCTTTGACACGGCGATGGTCCTTATCTCGCGCAAACGTCGCGGGGTCTCTTTCTTCCGCGGGGGAGTGGATCATACCACACATCGCCTGCAAAGACTGGGTTTGGACAAGCTGTCCGTCGCTTTCGGCATGGGATTGATCAACGGCGCACTCGGCATCCTCGCCACTTTCATCATGCGGGCCGGCATCTGGGAGGCCTATACGGTGGCAGGAGCTATTTTCCTGCTGGCCTTGTACGTGCTTTGGCGCATCGAATTCCGTGCCTCCGACGAAATCCGGATGGGATAGGAGCCTGTTATGCCCGCTATCGCGGTGATTGCCCACAGGGGCGCCTCCAGTTACGCGCCGGAAAACACGATTCCTGCCTTCGACCTGGCCCTGGAAATGGGAGCCGATGGATTGGAGACGGATATACGCGCCACAAAGGACGGCATTCTGGTACTTTTGCACGATCATACCCTGGATCGGACGACTGACGGGCGAGGGCCGGTCAGTGAGCGAACCTGGGCAGAGGTACGCCAGTTGGACGCCGGATCATGGTTCGCCCCCGCCTTTGCCGGGACGCGCATCCCGACTCTCGATGAGTTCCTGGCGCACTATGGCCGCCGCACATTCCTGGCCTTGGAGATCAAGGCGGCGGGTATCGAAGCCGCTGTCGCTCGTGCGCTCGAAGCCTATCGCGCAGAAAAGAGCATCACGGTCACATCATTCAACTGGGACACACTGGTTGCTCTCAAGAAGCTCCAACCGTCGCTCAGGGTGGGTTGGCTAACGCGCCAGTTCGACGAGGAGGTGATAGAGCAGATATCCTCCATCGGCGGCGTACAAATCTGCCCTCCGGCCAGCCAAATCACGCCGCAGCTTGTCGCCTTTGCCGGAGCAAAGGGATTAGAGGTGCGCGCCTGGGGGGTATCAGATGAGGCAGCGATGAGTCGCGCGGTGGAAGCTGGCGTTGACGGCATGACCGTCAACTTCCCCGACAAGCTCATCGCTTACTTGCGGGCGCACGGAAACGCACCCATGAAGGGTGCGGCTACGAGTTATCGGACAGGCACCTAATCCCAATCCGCATAGTGGCAGTGGGTGGTCAGGGTCATATAGCGCTGCGGAGCGATCCTGGCGATGGCCAGTTCGTGTAATGTCTCGCCGAAACGATCCCCCTTGCGAAAGGCGACGATGCCTGCCCCTCGTGCCGGCCCGACTGTCCACCACCCTTCCGTCTCCTCCTCAAGTCCCTCGAAGAAGGCGAGCACGTGTCGCACCGTCTCATCGGTGTCCTGCTCGATGCCAGAGGTTCGAAAAGTGAGTGCGTGGTAATTGTCCATCGGCGAGCCTGAAACGACGTTCCCATCCCCATGTTCGATATCCAGGGCACTGCTATTCGGGCTAAGGATGTCCAATGTTCTCAGGAACAAACGGATGGCGGTCGCCGAGCTTAATATCTCCTCGGGAGCACGGAAGCGCAGCAAGTGCTGAACGGTCTCTCTATCCAATAGTTCCTCGGCGCGATCAGCCACCATGCGATACAAAACGCGCGCGGCTACGCGGCGCACGGGGATGTCGCTATCGGACAGCATGTTGCGCAAGATAGGCACAGCGCGCAGGTCGCCCAATTTGCCCAGAGCTTGCATGGCAGCGATGCGGATTCCCTGATCTGCGCTCTGTAGAGCCTGAACCAGGCTGGCAAAATCGTTCGCTTCCATACTGGCTTGAATCTCGAATCGGCCCCTGTCCGCAGATTCCATGTTTGCTTCTCCTTTCATTTCAGCAGAAACCGCTCAAAGACCTCATTTCCTAGCAGGTACCCTTGTTCAGTCAAGCGGACGCCCTCTGCCCCCACTTGCAGCAGACCCAGGCCCTCCAGGGGGTTGAGCACGGCGCAGTAGATATCGCGCAGATCGCGCCCGAACCTGGCCGCGAAGCGTTCGTAGGAAACGCCCTCCATGAGCCGTAGCCCCAAGATCATGACCTCGGCCATTTCGGTCGCCTGATCTATGATCTCTTCCCCCTCCACTGGCCTTTGCCCGGCCTGCAGGCAGCGAATGTAGTCTTGGGGGCGAGCTGTATTCCAATAGCGTCGCTGCGCCAGGTAGGAATGTGCCCCTGCCCCCAGGCCGATGTAAGGTTCATCGAGCCAATAGGTCAGGTTGTGATGGCAGACGGCATAACCTTCCCTACCTTCTCCGGCGGCTGACTTGCGCTGCCCAGCCCAGTTCGATATCTCGTAATGCTGGTAACCGCGTGCCTCTAAAGCCTTGAGCGCCCAGTTGTACATATCTGCGGCCAGATCATCGTCGAGGGCTGGCAAAACGCCACTCTTAATCCCGCGGGCCAGCGGCGTCTCCTCATGTAGCGTTAAGGCATAGAGCGAGAGATGGTCGGGAGCCAGCGCCGCGGCTTTCTCCAATGTCTCTTGCCACTCTGGCAAGCTTTGGCCCGGCAGACCGTAGATCAGATCCAGGTTGATGTTGCCATAGCCGGCGTCACGGGCCATGCAGTAGGTACCTATAGCCTGACCGACGGTATGGATCCGCCCCAAAACGCGCAACATCCGCTCATCCAGGCTCTGAACCCCCAAGCTAAGGCGGGTGACGCCTCGCTGGCGCAACCCAACAAGAGTCAGCCGATCTAGGATACCGGGGTTGGCCTCGATGGTGATCTCAGCCTCCGACAGCACATGAAAATGGCCATGACATGCCTCTAGAAGGCGTGACAGAAGCGTAAGGGACAATACCGTCGGCGTGCCGCCTCCGATATAGATCGTCCTCAGCCGCAACTTTGGCCAGCGCACGCTGTACTGGCCCATCTCTTTACACAGAGCCTCGACGTAGAGCGCGTATAGGTCTTCCAGGCCAGCATACGAATTGAAATCGCAATATGCGCACTTGGCGCGGCAAAAAGGAATGTGAATATACAGACTTGAAGGGCAATTTGCTGTTGCTACCATCGCCTGATGTAGTGCCGATTGTGTACTATCTCGCTCAGAGATTCAAGTCGCGGCTCCAGTATACAAGCACATCCGCAATTTGACAAATTTGACAATATAGGTTAAAATATTGGTTTGCGGGTTGTATTGCTTTCCACTAACACAGCGAGAGTTGTGCTATTTCACCCTGGTGAAAGGAGAGTTGACAATCTCGGTCGCATCCTCGATAGCAAAAACAGCCCTGGATCGCCGAGATTTTTCAATTCCCCTTCTATAGCCGAGGAGGAAAGCTTTGAATATTAAAGATATTAGAGCGGTAACAATCAGTCTGGCCTCCCCTGAGAAGATCCACGGTTGGTCTTACGGTGAGGTTACCAAGCCTGAAACGATTAACTACCGCCGGCTTCGCCCAGAAAAGGATGGGCTTTTCTGCGAGGCGATCTTTGGTCCCCAGAAAGATTGGCAATGTTATTGTGGCAAGTATAAAAAGATCCGTTATAAAGGGATCATTTGCGAAAAGTGCGGCGTCGAGGTCACCCATTCCCGCGTGCGTCGCGAGCGGATGGGGCACATTGATCTGGCAGCCCCTGTCGCGCACATCTGGTATACGCGCCGCTCGCCCAGTTATCTGGGGCTGCTCCTGGACATTTCACAGCGAAACCTGGATCGCGTCCTCTATTTCGCACAATACATCATCATCTCGGTAGATGAAGATGCCCGCCAGAAGGCGCTGCGCCGTCTGGACGAGGAGATGAATCGCGAAATGGCACGCCTGACGAAAGCGGCGCAAGATCAGGTGGAACTCATCGAGCAGAAACTAGCTCAGGATTCAGAAGGGCTGCTGGCCGAACGTGCCCAGTTGATGCAGGAACTTGAGGCAAAGCTCGCCGCGGCCACAGACCAATTGATGAGCGAAGCAGCTATCTTGCAGCAGCGGTTGGATGCCTATCGGGATCAGCCAGCCCCGGAAAGACTGGTCTTTACGCCCTCGGACAAGGCGATTGCCGAAGAGGGGGAGCTAGTAACGCGAGATCATTATACCACTCTTAATCAGGCTGCGCAGGATAGGCTAAACATCATCGAAAAAGAGAGCCAGGAGGAACAGGCCTCGCGCCTCGCCCCCCTGGATGCTCGCTTGGAATACCTGCAGCGGCGAGCTACGGAGGAGAAAACGGCCCTTCAAGACAAGCTGGCCCAAGACCTTGAGGAAATTCGGGTCAAAGTTGAGGAGAGCCGCGATGAGCTTTTGCTCCTTAAACCCTTGCAGCTTCTGAATGAAAACCGCTATCGGGAATTGGAAGCCAAGTGGGGCAAGGTCTTCAAAGCGGGCATGGGAGCGGAAGCGATTTACGAGATCGTTGCCCAGATTGAACTCGACACGATGGCGGACAGCTTGCGTCGCGAGGTGCGCACGAGCAGATCAAAACAGCGCAGCAAGAAAGCGGCCAAGAGGCTGCGCGTGGTTGAATCCCTGCGCAAGTCAGGGAACCGCCCGGAATGGATGATCCTTACCGTGCTGCCGGTTATTCCGCCCGACCTGCGGCCCATGGTACAACTCGATGGTGGCCGATTCGCGACCAGCGATCTGAACGACCTCTACCGGCGTGTGGTTAACCGCAACAACCGCTTGAAGCACCTGATCAAGTTGCAAGCCCCTGAGGTTATCATCCGCAACGAGAAGCGTATGCTCCAGGAGGCGGTGGACTCCTTGATTGACAACAGCCGCCGAGGAAAGGCGATTTCCCTGCGTGGCCGCCGTCAGCTCAAGTCTCTCTCCGACATGCTAAAAGGGAAGCAGGGCCGTTTCCGCCGCAACCTGCTCGGCAAGCGCGTGGACTATTCGGGGCGATCGGTGATCGTCGTAGGCCCGGATCTCCAGTTGCACCAATGCGGTTTGCCGAAGCGGATGGCCCTGGAGCTTTTCCGGCCCTTCGTGATGCGTAAGCTAGTGGAATATAACCACGCCATCAATGTCAAAGGAGCCAAACGGCTCATCGAGCGCGAAGTCCCAGAGGTGTGGGAGGTGCTGGAGGAGGTCATTAAGACACGTCCAGTGCTTTTGAACCGTGCGCCGACGTTGCACCGCCTAGGCATCCAGGCCTTCGAGCCGATTTTGGTCGAGGGCAATGCTATCGAGATTCACCCCCTCGTTTGCAGCGCCTTCAACGCCGACTTTGATGGCGACCAGATGGCTGTTCACGTGCCACTATCCGATGCCGCTGTGCAAGAAGCCAGGGAACTGATGCTCTCGCAACGCAACCTCTTGCTTCCTGCGAATGGCGAACCGGTCATTGGCCCTACAAAAGATATGGTGTTGGGTTGTTACTATCTCACCCTGGAGCGCGAAGGAGCCAAAGGTGAAGGTAAAGTATTCTCCTCCTATGAGGAGGTCAGCCTGGCCTATAACCTGGGCAAAGTGGCCTTGCAAGCCAAGATCAAGTTCGTCATTCGACCGACGCCTCGCAGCCGGAAGGAACGCGAGATAAATACGACGGTGGGGCGTGTACTCTTTAATGATATTCTGCCCGAACAGTTGCGTTTCAAGAACCAACTGATGGACAAGGGTGGCCTCAAGCGCCTTATCGCGGAAGCGTATCAGCTTTTGGGGGCGCAGGGTACGGCGGAACTGAGCGACCGCATCAAGGAGTTAGGCTTCCGCTACGCTACCAGATCGGGCGTCACCGTGGCCATTGATGATCTGACGGTGCCGACGGACAAGGCCGAGATTATCGAGGAGACAAGCCGCAAGGTCAGTGATATTGAAAGATTGTATCGTCGCGGCCTAGTCACAGAGAACGAGCTTTACCGCAAGACTGTGGAGTTGTGGCAGCAAGCCACCGACGAGGTCACCGATGCTGTAGCCCGCGATCTCGATAAGAATGGGAACATCGGCGTCATGGCTTATTCTGGGGCTACCAAAATGGGGCTTCAGCCTGTTCGGCAGCTATCTGGTATGCGTGGTCTGATGGCAGACCCCTCGGGCCGCATTATCGCCTTGCCGATCCGCTCCAACTTCCGCGAAGGCCTGACGGCTCTGGAGTATTTCATTTCGACTCACGGCGCTCGCAAAGGCCTGGCTGACACTGCTCTGCGCACGGCAGATGCAGGGTACCTGACGCGCCGCCTGGTGGATGTTGCGCAGGATGCGATCATCAATGCCGAGGACTGCGGCACCCATTATGGCATTTGGATCCGGAGCAAATCGTCCACTGAGATCGGCGAGACATTCGGGGAGCGGATTTGGGGACGCTTCGCGGCTGCACCTGTGGTGAACCCCAAGACAGGGGAGGTGATCCTCGAGACAGGAGAGATGATCGAGGCGAAGCATGTCTCCGCGATGGAAGAGGCAGGAATCGGCGAAGCTCTCGTGCGGTCGCCTCTGACCTGCCAACTTCGTTACGGCATCTGTGCTGGATGCTATGGCCGGGACCTGGCGCGGGGTGGCACGGTAAAGGTTGGTGAGGCTGTGGGTATCATTGCTGCCCAATCTATCGGCGAGCCTGGAACCCAACTGACGCTTCGTACTTTCCACACCGGAGGTGTAGCTGGCAGTAGCGATATCACGCAGGGATTGCCGCGCGTGCAAGAGCTTTTCGAGGCGCGCTCTCCCAAAGGCCAGGCCATCATCGCCGATATTTCCGGAACGGTTGAGGTCCGCCGCGATGGAGACCTGCGCCGGGCCAAGGTTGTGGCAAGCGAGATGAACAGCGCCTTGCACCGCATTCCCGAAGGCTATACCATCGTCGCCGAAGAGGGGGACAAGGTGGCGGCGGGGGATGTCATTGCCAGCAAGCCGGGCAGCGAGAATATCACGGCGCAGGTAGATGGCATCGCGTCCCTGGAAGGGAATGATGTCTACGTGCGGTATGAGGAACGAGAGGAACGGGAGTATGAAGTCCCAGCGGCAGCACGTTTGCGCATGGCAGATGGGCAGCGCATCGAGGCGGGCGAGCAACTGACCGAAGGGACCAAGAACCCTCACGAGATTCTGCGCATCCTCGGGCTGGAGGCGGTGCGCGAATATCTGCTAGAAGAGATTCAAAAAGTGTATCGGTCACAAGGTGTGTCCATCAACGATAAGCACATCGAGGTGATTATCCGGCAGATGCTTCGCCGCGTACGTATCAAGACCTCAGGGGATACGCCTCTCCTGCCTGGAGAGTACATAGATCGCCTGGACTACGAAGAGATGAACGCCAGCACGGTGGCCCAGGGAGGCGAGCCAGCGACGGCTCAACCGGTGCTGATGGGTATTACCAAAGCAGCCCTCAATACCGAGAGCTTCTTGTCGGCAGCATCGTTCCAGCATACAATCAGCGTTCTGGCGGAAGCAGCTATCGAGGGAAGACGGGATGACCTGCACGGTCTGAAGGAAAGCGTGATCATCGGCAAGTTGATCCCGGCGGGCACGGGCTTCCGCACGTCGGAGCGGCTGGCTGCGACGCCGGAGGCCGCGGAGGCGGTCGAGGCCGCTGCCGCAGAACCTGCAGCGACGGTAGTTCCCCCGTCAAGGAAGATACCCATGCCTCTGGGTTATACAGGGCCTGGGCTGGCGGGATTGCCCTCGGAACTGGACGAGGACGCGGATGGCAGCGCAAGCGACGATGGCCCAGACTATTAGGCCCCAACGCGCAATGGGCGAGGGGCCAGCAAGCCCCTCGCTCCTGTAATGGTGCAGGATGAATGCGATAGAAATCCGTCGGCGGCGAATCCACCGTCAGGTGAGGCCCAGCATATTGCCACGAGTCCTCGGCGGCCTCGTGGCAATGCTCTTTTTGGGTTGGGTTTTCGTGATCGCAGGCAGTGTAGGCGCCGTGGTGGGCGTGTATGCTTACTATGCCAAAGACCTGCCGCCCGCGGAAGAGCTGGGGCAACGCACCTCTAGCGACTTCCAGACGAGTCGCATCTACGACAGAACTGGCCAGCATGTCCTATATGAGATCCTGGATCCGCAGGGAGGCGCTCGCACCAGAGTCCCTTTGCACAAGATCCCTGCCCATTTGCGTAATGCCACCGTTGCCATCGAGGATAAGACCTTTTACCAGAACCCCGGCATCAATATCGAGGGTATTCTGAGAGCAGCGTGGAGCAACTTCCAGGGCAATCCTATTCAAGGTGGAAGCTCGCTCACACAGCAACTCGTCAAACAGGTTTTGATCCCCCCAGAAGAGCGCTACCAAGTTTCCTATGCGCGTAAGATCAAAGAAGCGATCCTTTCCTTGGAACTTTCCCGTCGCTACCCCGGTTTGGAGGGCAAAGACCAAATCCTGGAATGGTATCTGAATACGGTCCACTACGGGCGACTGGCCTATGGCGTCGAGGCGGCGGCGGAGCAATACTTTGGCAAATCGGCGGAAGAGCTTACGCTGGCTGAATCGGCTATGCTGGCAGTGATCCCGCAGTCTCCTCTGTTGAACCCGATTGATAACCCCCAAGAGGCCAAGAAGCGCCAAGAACTTGTGCTGGACCAGATGTATTTGCAAGGCTATATCACTGCCGAGGAGGCCTGGAAGGCCAAGCAGGAAGAGCTGATCATCGTATCCAAGCCTTTTGAGATCAAGGCCCCGCATTTCGTGATGTATGTACGGCAGCTTTTAGAGGAGAAATACGGCCTGTCGGCTGTTTACCGGAAGGGCCTGCGCGTCTATACGACTCTGGATTTGGATCTCCAAAACGAGGCCGAGCGCATCGCTAGGGAGCATATCGCCTCCAGACGAGAGGAGCATAACGTCACCAACGCCGCCGTGGTTGTGCTGAATCCTCACAACGGCGAAATCCGCGCCATGGTGGGGAGCTTGGATTACTTCAATCGAGAAATTGATGGCCAGGTGAACGTTGCCATATCGCCGCGGCAGCCAGGCTCCGCTTTTAAGCCCTTTACCTACGTTACCGCCTTTGCCCAGGGCTACACACCGGCCACCAGGGTGATGGATATCCGCACAAGCTTCCCCGATTGGCCGAATCCCCCTTATGTGCCGGAGAATTATGATCGTCTCTATCGTGGGCCGATCTCAATACGACGTGCGCTGGGCTGTTCTTATAACGTGCCTGCGGTAGCGGTCCTCAGTTGGGTCGGCGTGGACAATGTGCTGGAAACGGCGCATCGGATGGGGATCAACACCTTGCGAGCCAAATACTATGGCCTGAGCCTGACACTGGGCGGCGGCGAAGTCGCCTTGTTGGACATGACTTATGCCTATGGTGTCTTTGCACGCGGCGGGGTTATGGCAGGCGAGCCAGTCCCGCCGCAAAAGCAGCAACCCGGATTTCGCGAGCTTGATCCTGTGGCGATCCTGCGCGTGGAAGATGCACAGGGGAATGTCCTTCATGAGTACAAAGAACCGCATAGCAAACAGATTATCAGCCCTCAACTGGCCTATTTGATCACCGATATCCTCGCCGATAACGAGGCCCGCTCTTACGCTCTAGGGCCGAACAGCGCCCTCAAGGTGTCCCGCCCGGCTGCGGCCAAAACCGGCACGACCCAGAATTTCCACGATGCCTGGACCATTGGCTACACTCCAGATGTCGTCGTCGGCGTTTGGGCAGGGAATAGCAATAACGAGCCGATGGAGAGACTGCCCTCGATGCTGGCGGCGGGGCCAATCTGGCATAACGTTATGGAGTATCTCTTCAAATCCATGCCAGAGGCGCCGTTTGAAGAGCCAGAAGGGATTGAACGTGTCATTGTGGATGCCAAGTCGGGTCTCCTGCCCACGCCATATTCCGGCGACCGTCGCACGGAGATCTTTATCGCCGGGACGGCGCCCACCAACTTTGACGATGTGCATCGTCCCTTCCGCATCTGCAAAACCTCGGGCCAATTGGCAACGGTGCATTGCCCACTCGAAGTTGTGGAAGAAAAGGTATTCGAGGTCTATCCGCCCGATGCTGCCGACTGGCTACGCCAGACGAAAATTCCACGGCCTCCTGTAGACTACTGCCATGTTCACGGGCCTGGGCCTATTGTCGCAGACGTGGCGATCATCAGCCCAACTATGTATTCCTATGTGCGGGGCATCGTGCCGATCATCGGTAACGCCAAGCCTGGTGATTTCAGTTTCTGGCGCTTGCAGTTCGGAGAAGGGATGAATCCGGCGAGTTGGATGCCCATCGTAGGGGATCGCCATGATCGCGTTGAGCGGGGCCTGCTCGCCCACTGGGATGCCTCTCGCTTGGAGGGGCTTTACAGCCTGCAACTCACAGTTGTAGGCGGCAGCGGGAATTACCAGCAGAGCGCAGTGCAGGTGACTGTGGACAATATCTCGCCGACGGTTTGGATCATGAACCCCTGGCAGGACAAAGTTTACGTGAAAGAGACAGATGAGTGGGTCAACATCCAGGTTCAGGCAGAAGATAACGTCTCCATGGGGCGGATGGAGTTTTACCTGGACAACAAGCCAATCGGCTTTAGCACAGTAGCTCCTTTTTCCCTCAAATGGACGATTGTGATGTCAGATACGATCCCTGAGCCGAAGCCGGGGATCACCTTTACGCTCAGCGAGGATGGCCAATCACGCCTGTGGGTCTTCCCGAACGGAATGACCATTATCTCCGACACGCATGGCTACACCGAGACCCACAAAGTTCATGCCGTGGCTTTCGATACTGCCGGCAACCGCATGAAGACGGAGAAGGTGGAATTTCGTGTCATGCACAAGCCCAAGAAAGAGCCGAAACCAACGGCGGCTCTGCCCCCTGATATGGCGTTGTCCGCTGATAAACGATACGCCTGGCGAAAGCCACTTTGCTAGAAGAACTTGGGCGTTCTGGATACTGACCGCCAAAGTCTTCGAGACTTTGGCGGTCACTCCCTAGATTGGAGTCGCGTGGCTCAGACATACATTGCCCTCGATATTGAGACCACCGGGCTGAATCCCGACCGTGATGCTATCATCGAAATCGGCGCGGTCAAGTTCTCTGGCTCCCAAGTCTTGGATACCTGGTCGAGTCTGGTCAATCCTCGCCGTGAGCTTCCTTACAAGATTCGTCATCTGACCGGCATTACGCAAAAAGAGGTGGATGCGGCCCCTTCTCTCGCCAATGTGGCCAAGCCCTTGCTCAATTTCGTTGGCGCCCATACGGTCATAGGCCATAATGTCCCCTTCGATATCAAGTTCCTCAATAAACAGGGCCTGCTCCTCGCTCATCCCACTATAGACACCTTTGAGCTGGCCAGCATCTTGTTGCCAGAGACGCCACGCTATAGCCTCGGCCTCCTCGCGGAGAGGCTGAAAATCGAACAAGAGGCACAGCATCGCGCGCTGGCCGATGCCATGACCACCAAGTCCCTCTTTCTGGCGCTTTTGGAACGCGCTCTCGCCATGGACTTGAATCTCATCCGCGAGATCAACCGCGCCGCCGCACAGACAATTTGGGCGCTGCGCGATTTCTTCCGCGATGTGGAAAGGGAACGCGCACGGACAGCTTTCACGGGCACGGCAAAGCGTCTCCCCCAAGAGCGACAAGGGACGGGTGACGATGCGCTCAGTTGGATGTTTGCGCAAGCGCCAAAGGAAGAGAGCCTGGAACCTGCCAGGGAGCTTGAGCCCGTGGACACGGCTGCTCTAGCGGCAATGCTATCCCCGGATGGGCTTTTCTCTCAGCGATTTCCTGGCTACGAATACCGGCCACAGCAAGTGGAAATGCTGGAAGGGGTGGGCGAAGCTTTCAATTTGGGAGAGCATCTTCTGGTCGAGGCCGGCACGGGCACGGGCAAATCAGTGGCATACCTCCTGCCAGCGATCTATTTCGCCTGCCAAAATGGCGAGCATGTCGTAATCTCCACCAATACGATCAACCTGCAAGATCAGCTTTATACCAAAGACATCCCGGATTTGCAGAAAATCCTGCCTTTCAGTTTCAAAGCGACCTTGCTTAAAGGTCGGAGCAACTATATTTGCCTGCGCCGCCTGGCAGCTTTCCGTCGCAGCGGGAGCTACACCGTTGATCAGGTGCGGGTGCTGGCCAAGGTATTGGCCTGGCTTCCCAAGACAACTTCCGGAGATCGCGCGGAGATGGTACTGATACCATCCGAAACCAGCGTTTGGAGCCAGGTGCAGGCCGAAGCAGAGACCTGCCTGGCTGATCGCTGCCCCTACAGGCAGAAAGGCCAATGTTTCCTCTATCGCGCTCGCCACAAGGCCGAGGCCGCCCACCTTATCGTGGTAAACCACGCCTTGTTGCTCTCCGACATGGTAACCGAAAACCGCGTTCTGCCGGAATACCATTACCTGGTCATTGATGAGGCGCATCATCTCGAAGATCGCGCCACGGAGCAGCTTGGCTTCGCGGTAGACCAGAGCCAACTGCAGCGTTTCTTGGGCGATCTCAGCAGGCCGGAAGGGATAGGGGTATATGTGGGTTTCCTCCACGAAATCGCGGCCCACTTACGCCAAGGTTCCGTGCCTCAAGCGGTGCAGCAGGAAATCAGCAGTTGTCTGGAGTCCTTGCATGAGCAGGTGGAACGCGCTCAGCTCTCTCTCAAGAACCTTTTCAGCGAGTTGGCGATATTTCTGGATAACTTCCGACAGCGGCCCCTGGAGGGAGCCGACAGCTACGACCTCCTGGTTCGTCTGACCAGAGCTACCCGTTCGCAGCCGGATTGGTCCAATGTCGAAGTGCTTTGGGAGAACGTAGCCAGGCCGTGGAGAAAGATAGCCCAGGGCCTGGAGCAGATTTACAAGGGCCTGCAGGACATGGAGGAATTGCAAATCCCACGTTACGAGGATCTGTTACAAGAAATCTTGGCCCGCCTCACCCAGGTGCGCGAGTTGGATACGCAACTGGAGGCCATCCTGACCAACCCTTCCTCCGCTGCCATTTACTGGGCACAAGTGAGGACGCAGGATGGGACCATCGTCCTGCACGCCGTTCCGCTCCATGTCGCTCCCCTTTTGCAGGAGAACCTCTTCCAGCGGAAGAAATGCATCATCCTCACCTCGGCAACGCTCTGTTCCGGCGAGGACTTTTCCTATATCCGGGAGCGGCTCGGACTGGAGGACGCCGATGAAAAATGGGTAGGCTCCCCCTTCGACTTTAAGAGTTCGACGCTGCTGTATGTTCCTGTAGATATACCGGAACCGGGGGAGGCCAACTACCAGCGCTTTGTGGAGCGGACACTGGTTCAGCTATGCCGGGCTACCAAGGGCCGGGCGCTGGTGCTTTTCACCTCCAATAGCCAGTTGCAGAATACCTATCGCGCCATCAGCCCTCAGTTGGAAGAGGAGGACATCATCGTCTATGCCCAGGGCATAGATGGAGCGCGCCGCCAGCTCCTCGACAATTTCAAGAGCACGCCTCGCTCCGTGCTCCTCGGCACACGCAGCTTCTGGGAAGGAGTGGATGTCGTCGGCGAGGCGCTCAGTTGCCTCGTCGTGGTGCGACTACCTTTCTCGGTGCCTTCCGATCCGATCTTCGCCGCACGCAGCGAAACCTTCGACGAGCCTTTCTCGCAATACGCGGTGCCGGAGGCGGTTTTGCGCTTTCGACAGGGGTTCGGCAGATTGATCCGCAGCACTACAGACCGTGGAGTCGTCGTCATCCTGGACAAACGGGTGCTCTCCAAGTTCTACGGCCCCACCTTCCTGAGATCGCTTCCCGACTGCACGACGCGGCAGGGGCCTTTGAAGGACCTCCCTGCCGCAGCAGCGCGTTGGATTGATGGTTCATAAGGCCCGATAGGTCCCCTAGACCTGTGGGGTCTTCCCCGTCCGCGCCGGAAGACAGCCGCTGTCCGGTGTCAGGGGCAACGATTTCAGCATGATCGCTCTGTCCAGGCTGTTTCGCGGTTTGTAGTGGGCGATTTATCGCCTGGAAACGCGCCTCGATAGTCTCCCTCTTGAGTGTTGCTGCCCCCTGGTCTTACCACAGAGCACGCAGAGGCCGCAGAGAAGATAATGGAGAACTCGGCGTTCTCTGCGGTCTTGGCGGTGAAAACTGGCCAGGACACTTGGCAATACTTGACAGGGAGACCACCGTTAGATTTCTCAATCTAGAGCCGGCAGCAGTCAGTCTAGTGACATGCCCAGAGTTTCAGATTCACCCAATCTCTTTCCAATGCTTGGCTTCCACAAAACGTGTCAGATGCCCGACATCCTCAGTCGCGATGATGGCATCTGCCTTGAGAGCTTGAGCGGCCAAGATTACGTCAATGTCCAATGCCCTTGGGTCCGCAGTCGGTTGGTGACTTCTCCTCGCTTCGGCCCAGAATTGCGCCGCCTTTAGCATTATCTCCGTAGTTAATGGTAGGTAAGCTAGCGTTGTCTTGAGCTGGTCAAGTCGTCTAACCGATTCACATAATCCCTCAAGCAGGAAACTACGACGTATTTCATAGTCAGCGATTTCCGAAATCATGACAGTAGTACCACGCTCAAGCAGATGTCTAAACCATTCAGCAATCTCCCTGTTCGGGCGAGGATGGGCTATCATCCCGAGGGGACCGGAATCGAGGATTATGCGGTCACTCATGGAAACGTGTCCGGTACGAAAGACGGTTTTCCTCAATAGCTCTCTTGGCTATAGGCCAAGCCCATTCATCATACCCAGAGTCATCAGCGAGCCATTCCCCCAGCAAATGGATCACAGCTTCATTCTTTGCCTGCTGAGCGGACAAAGCATCACTTGCTGGTTTCCAACTGACAATACCAGCAAGTCTCCTGGGTAGAAGCCAGTTGAAATTACTTGCTGACTGCTCAACCATGCTTTGAATGATATCCAAAATGATATCGAATTCAAGGAGGCTCGATGATGCTATCTCAATACCAGCGAGAATGTCGTGAGCAGCCTTGGTGAAGCTGTCCTCCAACGGCGCCACGTCCCAGTAGGACGGCTCCTGGATAGCCTGAGAGTTGCCAGCATATGTTGCAATTGTGCTCATGGTTCCTCTCCTTTCAATAAACGCTCCAAGCGAAGCGTCATAGATGCTTTGAACACATCCCATACAGAATCATGGAGTCGCGTGATTTCGCTCATAATCGCATCGTTATGAATCTCTATACTTCTTTCAACGATGCGGTCAATATCTAGTATAATTGGGTTGCCACGCCGCTCGGAAGCCTCGGTTGCTTCTCCTAAGGTTACTATAAGTCTATTGTCAGGGTCCGGAACGGACTGCAGGCGGTACAGGAAGCCCGATACTGACCGAAGCACATACTCAGCGATATAGACACTGGGTTTTAGCCAGTCACTCGCGCGCTCTTCAAGATGGGTCCGTTCAATGCGATTGATGTACCGGAGGCCAATTCGTGTGATGGTTTCGGGTCCGATGGCCTCCCGCAACTCACACCACGCTTCCAGTACATCATGCTTCATTTGCTCCCAGCCGGGATACTTGGGGAGTTCGTTCACTGTAAGAGTGTCTTCAGACAGTTGCAAAAGCAGGTTCCGCTCGGCATGCTTATAGCGCATTCGGTGCTGGGGCGGCAGGAATCTCTGCTCCATTCCAGTCGGACCTACACGAAGTTGGAACGACGTACTAGCGGCTGGCCCCATTTCTGGGAACTGCTTCTGGATACGCTTATAGAATTCGCTCTGTAGCGAGCGCTTCCGAGACTCATCTGACAAACGGAAATGAATCTCGCACACTGCCTCATGAACCGTTGGGTTTGGAAAGGTCGGGTGTTCGTTGTTCATCTCGCCTCCCGAGATGGCTAGTTGTTTCTGTGCCATGGCCTTGCGGTTTACCTAGTCAAGGGTGCCGCTCATCCAATCTTCAGATACCGTCAGGAACATACGACTGCAAAGCTTCCAAACGTAGTATACTGGCAACTAGCTTGTCTGTCAATTCGCCACCATCGGCAAACTCACCCAGCGATAGCACGCATCCAAAGGCCCAGCCCTTGTGGCTTACTGTGGCGTAAATCCTGTATAAGCGTAGTACGATTGCTCTTGATAGGTGAACTCCACAGTGATTGACACGTAGTACCCTTTGGTAGCCCCGCTAATGTATCTCGTACACGAGGCCACACCATCATTCCCACTGGTTCCATCGCAATACGAGGTGGTCGTTCTGTAATGCCAAATCGTGTGCATCGGCACGCCAGGAATGCCAGCACCATCCCTCGCGATTTTGCCGTAGACGGTCACATAGGAATACTGACGCGGGCTGGAATTGCTCACCCAAGCAGTTATCGCGATTTGCCCGCCAACGGTAGCGGTCGGCGTGGGTGTCAAGGGAGTGACTTCGGTTGCGGTGGCCGTAGCGGTTGCAGTAGCGATTTCCGTAGCCGTGGCCGTAGGTGTAGGCGTCACACACGCGCTCCACAGCCCTCGTCCGGCCTCTCTCGCTTCCCGTTGCAATTGCAGAAACCAATCCACATAGCGCACATCGGGTGGATAAGTCACAACTTGGGCGTAACCCTCTACCAGCAGTTGGGCATTGACCATCATCTCGCCCTGGGGCATGTTTACCCACACATAACGCAAAAGGCGATCATATCTATCCGTCTCTGAAACGTCCTTTTCTAGCCGCACCATTCTACCTTCGGCAAGTTCTCGGTTCTTGGCTGTGGCTTCTACAGCATAGCACTCCGGGCCAGTCATCTCAGGCGTGTCTATACCAATGTAGCGCAGATGCTGACCTGTCGAAAGCTCTATGGTATCGCCATCAATGACGCGGACACAAAGAGCCTGGTCGGTGGGAGTTAGGGTAGCGGTGACTGTCCAGGTAGGAGTCTCCGCATAGGTTGGCGTGGACGTCTGCGTAGGCTTTGGCGT
>CAYPON010000027.1:17440-18558 GCA_964412315.1 uncultured Anaerolineae bacterium
TACACTCCTTGTTCTGGCCAACGATGCAAGTACGCCTCGACAACCGTTCCCATCACCTCAAGTGCCTCGGGAACCTGAAAGACCTCCCAGCCTTGGCAACTCACTCCAGGCCACAGCCGGCCCGACCATTGCCAGCAAGCGTTGCCCCACGCCTCGGCATTATAACCACAGGGAATCCCACCCGCGTCTACGCCGACCTCCACGCCATTCTTCAGCAGCCTGAGATCCGTATAAGGCATCTCCTGCAATGAATCACTCACGTTCTTGGAGCGAAACCACAGTACCACCAGCTTCGCGCCCAAGTCCGGCCTGTCGTAACCGTTGGGACAGATGGTTGCTACTTGGTAGGTGTACAGAGTGTGCTCAATGCCCTCGTATAAAACGCCCTCACCTACTTCTAATTCGGGGATAGGCGTCGGTGTAACTGTCGGCGTCTTGGTGGGTGTAGCGGTCACCCTCTGAGTGGCTGTTCGACTCGGTGTTGGAGTAGCAGTATGCGTCGGCGTCGCTGTGGGAGCAACCACGGCTTTGAGGATCAGCGGCAGGTAGCTGACACGAACCGGTGTGGCAGTCGGCGTGTCAATTACTGGCGGGGGATAGGCAGAGAACGACCTAGAGTGAGGGAGGGTGAGAGGTTCTGCAAGTACCCGGAGCACAGACAGTAAGGCCAAAATGAGTATTGTGATAGTCAGGCGAATCTTTGTGGGCATGGTTTATGCCTCTTCAAACCCAACTATTGATGGATTATCAGCCATCGCAAAACAAAAGCCACATCACCGTTTGGGCGAAGTGGCTTTTTGTGCTCGAACGTTGTCAGCTTTTTTGTCGTGGTCACGACGCGGTGAAGCCACGAGACGGGATGTTCATTGCATCACCATCCCATTTCATCTAGATTATACCACAGTTCCCGCTTTCTGTCATATCACGAATTCGCTTGTTCGGCACCCGATTTGACAAAAAAGGCAAGCCCTGCTATAATAGGAGTAGAACATTTGTTCTATTCCTGATATGCGAGGTTATGCTCACTATGGAACGCCGAACCGATTGGCAACAACTCAACCACCAAGCGAATCAGATCGAGATGGTGCTGGCGGGGTATCAGGTGCCAGGACGGGTCT
>CAYPON010000028.1:0-16546 GCA_964412315.1 uncultured Anaerolineae bacterium
CGTAGAGAAGCTGACCGTGGCGATCATAGATTTTGGTGGTCTCCAGCGGCCTAGCGCGGCGCAAAGCTGTCGGATGAGGCAGGTCAGCGAGGAGAACACCATAGGTGACGATAGCGCTGACCAGCAATAACACGATGAGGGCGGCTAGCCCCAATTTGATATTGCGAAGCATGTTATATCTCATAAAGAGCCTATCCGATGACCTTGCAGTGCGCCCAGAGTGTACTTCGGTTTTGGGGCGGGATTCTCACACCAAAGACGCTGCCATGCGCAAGGATGTTCCTGATGTGCATAGCTCTCAGCCAAAAATGCTAAAGCTGACGGCTGAAAATTGGCCGCTGATTGTTTTCATGCGACGATCTCGCGCACGCGAGCGATAATCCCTTGCAGCCGCTGCACCTGCTGGGTGAGGCTGCTCACCTGTGCTTCTAGTTCCGCGACGTGCGCCCTGAGCCGCTCCACCTCGTCCGCATCGCTCGGCTGAATCCGCCTCAGCCAATCGTCCGGGCCATAAGCGGTCGCCCCAGGGCTATCGGTCTCATGGCCCGGCAAAGCTATCTCGCGGTGCCCTACGCGCGGGACTTGGCGTCGCAGGTAGCGATCCAAGAGATCGGCCAGCCGCCTGCACAGCTCGATCGCGTGCGAGTCTGGAGGTTGCTGGTTAAAGTTACCAACGAAGGCGATGCTGATCACCTCCGCCTCTCGTCCCCAGACAGCGGCACGCGCTGTATCTAGCGAGCCAGTGTACCGCACTTTATGCGGGTAGACCAGGAAATGATAGCCGATGGCCGGCCAGCCGTTGTTCTCGACGTGAGAACGGGCAATCGTATTGCTCCAGGTCTGGGGTGTGGTGCCAGCGCCGGTGTGATCAATGGCCTGATAGCAGATCGCGGCCAGGTCACGGCGCGGGTACTCGCCGCTGTGCACAAGCTGTTGGCGGATATCGTCGAACTCGTTGCCGAACTCGGTCTGAAGCACCTCCAGTAACGGGTCGGGAGAGCCGCCATTCTCCGGTGCATGCCAGGGAAGCGGCGGATTTGCTCTTATGTAATCAGCTAGCATCGCGGCCAGCGGGCCACCGATCTCAAAAGAATCCCACTGTGTGTCCACATGGCCGTAGCAATAGATCGTCGCGCCTACAATCGGGAAGCGCTCGCCATCCTGTTGCAGGCCCTCATCGTACCAGCGCAGTTCAGCCAGGTATCCCTGCTCATCGGTGTACCTGCGCCAACCTGCCATTGCCTGGCCGATCACCCCTCCATCAATGCCGCACTCGGTGATGATGAGAGGCCGCTGAAGGCTTTCGGGCAGCGCTTCATACACCCGCCGATACCGCCGACAAAGCCAGGTTTCCATGTTTTGCATGTAGGGAGGTTGCGTATTCGCCGAGTATTCGTGCAGTCCCAGATAATCCCCCGCTTCCAGCGCCGGATAAAAGTCGGGCCACAGCTCCAGTTCCGGCGTGCCGGTGCTAAAATTGCCGACAACCGATTTCCAGCCGTGGCTGGCCAATATCTCAGTGCGGCTGCGCTCGAACAGAGCATACCGCTGCATCTCTTGCCGGGCTATGTCGAACAGGTTCGACCGCATAGCCGGACTTGCGAAGGCTCGCAGACTTCGGAAGCCTTTTGCCGGCGCACCGCTCTTGAAGCGAGTAAAGCCAAGCTCATTGTAGCCTTCTAGGGCATCAATCAGTCCGCGAAAAGGCTCCGCTGCCGGAAGCAAGAGCCGCTGGCAGAAATCGCGCGCGTTTTCCTGGGGCGACTCTAGCGGCTGTGACTCAACGTACAGCCGTCCCACCCAAAAGGTGTCCGGGCTGGCGGCACGGGCCTCCCGCATCCAGGCCGCATCCACGGCCTGCAGAAGCACCTTGCCCACGCGCGGCCTGGCTCTTTCCAGCCAGCGGATTTGGTCAGCTTTGGCGTTGATATGAGGGCCGAGCATCGAATGTCCCATAGCGGTCTCCTTTCGTACCGGGCTTCTGTCAGCGGATTAGGCAGATTGAGCGGACTACCTGTTTTATCTGTTCACTACAAAGCCGTTTCTCAGGATAGCACATTACCCAGAACCGCGTCCACCTGGGTTACGGGGAAGGCGAAATTGATGTCCATCTTGGACCTCCTCGTCAATAGCAAGTAGCTCCGCGCGATCCCCCGCAGACTGTGCCCAAGTATAGCACCTTTCAGCAGACAAAGCAACGTTGCAGGGATGCTCATCACAGTACTTAATTCCTATTTGACAAAATCGTTGTTTTATGGCATACTATCAGCAAAGACGCTGATGGAAACGAGTAGGCGGAGATAATCGCTCAGAGAGCCTGGGGCAGGTGGAAGCCAGGCGCGAGAAGGTCGCCGAATATCCTTCCGGAGTCGCCGACCGAAAAGGGGAAGCCCTGAGTAAGCCCGGCCGGCCTCGTGAGCCGTTATCATCACGGAGGTATGATTGTACCTCAGCGAGTGGGCGCCAGCCAATTAGGGTGGTACCGCGGGAGTCGTATGTCATTAGCTCTCGTCCCTGGGACGAGAGCTTTTTTGTTTGACTCTCGCCCTCACCCTTCCCCCTCTCCCTGCTAGAGAGGGGCAAGGAGAGGGGTCGAGCGAGGAGGAGGGAAATGACCGAGCTATTATTCCATACCGATAGTTACCTGCGCGAGTTTGATGCCGTTGTAACCGAGGTCAAGGATGGGGCTGTGGCCCTGAATCGCACAGCGTTTTATCCAGTCGGCGGCGGCCAGCCGTGCGATACCGGCAAGCTGGCGAGCGACGGCAAAACCTGGCGCGTGGTCAGGGTGCGCAAGGAAGGCCCGCTAGTTTGGCACGAAGTGGAGGGCGAGCCACCGGCGGCCGGCACCGCAGTCAGGGGCGCGCTTGATTGGGAGCGTCGCTACCAGTTGATGCGCACGCACACGGCCCTGCACATCCTCTGCGGCGTCATCTGGCGCGACTATGGGGCGCAGGTGACGGGAGGGAACATGGACCCACTGGAGGCGCGCATGGATTTCGAATTGGAGCGGATGAGCGCGGATTTCGCCCGCGAAGTGGAGGAGCGGATCAATGCCGAGGTGGTGGCGGCGCGTCCAGTGGTGATACGCACCCTGCCACGGGCGGAAGCCTTCCAGATCCCCGATCTCATCCGCACCAAGATCAACCTCCTGCCAGAAGGGATTCAGGAGGTGCGTACGGTGGAGATTAAGGGGCTGGATTTGCAGGCGGATGGCGGGACACATGTGGCAAATACGCGGGAAGTGGGACGGATTCGCGTCGTGGATCATAAGAGTAAAGGCAGGATCAACAAGAGACTGCGGATTGCATTGGAGTAGAGTCTACCTTCCCGCAGCCGGCGGGAAGGTGAGAGCGGGAGGATGTAACGGAAATGATGTACACAGTCGAGCAGATCGTGCAAGCGATCTCAACCCTGGGCCCCGTCGAAAAGAAGCGGCTCTGGCGTGAGCTTTCGGCGCTGGAAAAGCCCCAGGGGGAAACAACGCAACATACAACAGAAAAGGCAAAGCTCGACGGTGAGCCGGATTACGTCTTGATCTTTGATGGCGGGAGCAAAGGGAACCCCGGAGCCGGCTATGGCAGCTACGCCCTCTCGCGCCGGAGCGCAGGGGTGGGATCGCGTCGTGTTTACGAGCATCCTCACCGCCTCGAGTTCGAGGATGAAGTGACGAACAACGAGGCCGAGTACGATACCCTTATCGCTGCTCTGGAGAGCCTTTTGCGGGAGATGGCGGCACGGGGGGAGGATCCTGCTCAGCACACACTAGAAGTGCGCGGCGATAGCCGCCTAGTCATGCAGCAATTGCAGGGCTATTGGAAGGCGAAGGAGGAGCGAATGCGGGAACGGCGCAACCGCGCTCTCAAGCTGCTTCGCCGCTTCGGTGACTTTCGGTTGAAAGAAGTCCCTCGCTCAGAAAGCGTTTCGGTCTTGGGACACTAGTCAGCAGATTAAGCGGATTAAGCAGATTCTGTGAGATACCAATCATCTGCTTCCTCTGCTAAATCTGCTGACTGAAATCGGTGTTCATCGGTGGTTTCCCTCCTTGACTGATGCTGAGGGCTTTCACGGAGGAAAGAGAATGGCATTTAAGGAAGTTGGGAGCAAAGTAGATTTCGTCAAATTGGAAGAGGGAATACTGGAGTTCTGGCAGAAAGAGAATACCTTTCGCAAAAGCATCGCGTTGCGCAAGAGCGCACCTCGCTTTGTCTTCCACGAAGGGCCACCCACAGCTAATGGGAAACCCGGCATCCATCACGTCCTGGGGCGGGTCTACAAGGATACGATCCCGCGTTACCAGACGATGAAGGGCAAGTTCGTGCTGCGCAAGGGAGGCTGGGATTGCCACGGCCTGCCGGTGGAGATCGAGGTGGAGAAAGAGCTAGGGTTCACCGGCAGGGGGAAGCAGGCCATCGAGGAATATGGCGTTGCCGAGTTCAACGCCGTCTGCCGCGAGAGCGTGTTGCGCTACGTGCGGGAATGGACGCGGCTCAGTGACCGCATCGCCTTCTGGATAGACATGGATGACCCCTATATCACCATGACGAATGAGTATATCGAGTCGGTCTGGTGGATCCTGAAGCAAATCTGGAACAAGGACATGATCTACCAGGGCTACAAAGTCGTGCCCTATTGCGCGCGCTGCGGCACTCCGCTCTCCAGCCATGAGGTGGCTTTGGGCTACGAGGAGGTCGAAGACCCTTCTATATTCGTCAAGTTCCCGCTGCGCGACCAGCCAGGAGTCTATTTCCTGGTCTGGACGACCACGCCCTGGACTCTGCCTGGCAACGTGGCGTTGGCCGTGAATCCCGAGATCCAGTACGTGATGGTGGAGCAGGGGGATGAAAGGCTGATCCTGGCCAGAGAGCGCCTGGCGGAGTCGCTCCAGGGAGAGTACAAGGTGATCAGGGAACTGCGGGCTAAGGATCTGGTGGGCAGCCATTATCACCCGCTGTACACTTTCTTGCCTGTGGCACAAGACTATTGCTATGTGCTCGAAGGCGACTTTGTCACCACAGAGGAAGGCACCGGCATCGTCCACATCGCGCCGGCTTTCGGCGCCGAGGACCTGGAGGTGGGCAAGGAGCATGATTTGCCAGTGCTGCAAACGGTTGATCTGGAGGGCAAGTTCATAGATGCCGTGACGCCCTGGCGCGGCCTGTGGGTCAAGGATGCCGACCCGCTGATCAGCGAAGAGTTGGAGAAGCGCGGGCTGATGTATCGCACCGGACGCTACCTGCACATCTATCCTTTCTGCTGGCGCTGCGATACGCCGCTGCTTTACTACGCCAAGACGACCTGGTACATCGAGACGACCAGGATGAAAAATGAACTGATCGCCAACAACAAAAAGATCAACTGGTACCCGTCGCACATCCGGGATGGACGGTTCGGGGATTGGCTGGAGAACAACGTGGATTGGGCGTTAGGGCGCGATCGCTACTGGGGCACGCCGTTGCCTGTATGGCGCTGTCCAAGCTGCGGCCATCAGGAGTGCATCGGCAGCGTCGCTGAGCTGGCGGAGAAGGCAGGCGCAGGAAACCTGCCTCAGCCTCTCGATCTGCATCGGCCCTACATAGATGTCGTGACCTATCCCTGCCCGGAATGTGGCGCCGAGATGCAGCGCGTCCCGGAGGTCATTGACTGCTGGTTCGACTCAGGGGCCATGCCGGTGGCGCAATGGCACTACCCCTTTGAGAACCGCGAGATGTTCGCCGATCAGTTCCCAGCGGATTTCATCTGCGAGGCGATAGACCAAACGCGCGGCTGGTTCTATTCCCTCCATGCCATCTCAACGATGCTTTTCAATGAGCCTTGTTATCTCAATTGCATCTGCCATGGCCATGTCCTCGACGCCGAGGGCGCCAAGATGAGCAAGTCCAAAGGCAATGTCGTGGATCCATGGGAGGTGATCAATGTCCACGGAGCGGATGCTGTGCGCTGGTATTTTTACACCGCCACGCCGCCGGAGTTTCCGCGTCGCTTCTCGGCTGATCTGGTGGGGGAGGCGGTGCGCAAGTTCATGCTCACTCTGTGGAACACCTACTCGTTCTTTGTCACCTACGCCAACATAGATCAGTTTAACTCACTGGAGCATCAGATGCCGCTAGAGCAGCGTTCGCTCCTGGATCGCTGGGTGCTCTCTGAGTTGCATAGCCTGGTCCATGTTGTGGATGAAGGCCTCAGCCAGTATGACATGACGGGGCCAACGCGCCGTGTCCAGGAGTTTGTGGATAACCTGAGCAACTGGTATGTGCGCCGCTCTCGTCGTCGCTTCTGGAAGAGCGAGGAGGACGCGGACAAGGTTGCAGCTTATCTCACGCTTTACGAATGCCTGGCGACGTTGAGCAAGCTGTTGGCTCCGTTTCTGCCCTTCCTGGCGGAGGAGATGTATCAGAACCTGGTGCGGCGGGTTGATACCACTGCGCCGGAGAGCGTCCACCTGGCGGACTATCCGCAAGCCAACCGGGCATTGGTGGATGAGAAGCTGATGGAGGACACGCGCCTGGTGATGCGGCTGGTCAGCCTGGGGCATGGCGCGCGCAACCAGGCTAATATCAAAGTCCGCCAGCCCTTGACGGAGGCGTTAGTGATCGTGCGCACGCCTGAGGAGCGGAAAAGCCTGGAAAAGCTGGCCGACCAGATGGTTTCAGAGTTGAACGTCAAGTCGCTCGGTTTCGCTGACCAGCCCAGCGACCTGTTGACTTACGAGGCCAGCCCCAAGCCGCGCGAGGTGGGGAGCAAATACAGAGCGCTCTATCCCAAGATTAAGGCCGCTGTGGCGGCGATGGATGCCGTTGACCTGGCACGGCGCTTCAAGGCTGGCGAATCGGTCGAGTTGAACGTTGCGGATCAGAAAGTCGTCTTGGCTCCGGAAGAAGTGGATGTGTGGAGCCGCCCGAAGGAGGGATACGCTGTGGCAGAGGAGGGTGGCTACATCGTCGCTGTATCCACCAAGTTGACCGACGATCTGCTGGAGGAAGGGCTAGCCCGCGAGATCGTGCGGCGCATCCAGACCATGCGCAAGGATGCCGACTTTCGCATCGAGGAGACGATCAGCACCTGGTATCAGGCGAGCCACGCTCTGGCGAAGGTCTTTGGCCACTGGGCCGACTATATCAAGCAGGAGACGCTCTCCACCGCGCTCACTGCGGGAGCGCCGCCGGATGGAGCGTTTACCACCGTCCAGGAGATAGATGAGGAGCGAGTGACAATTGGTTTGTTAAGAAATAAGAGCTGATCGGGAGTGTCGAGCAGGCTCACGCTCATCGCGTGAGCCTGCTCTTTTATATGTATCTTTTGTGTCTTTCTGAGATTTGCCAGAGCATAGCCCCTTATGTATACTACTGATAAAAGAGGGTCTATCAATGAAAGTAGATATACGAGCTGAAGCCGCCAAGTATTACGACTACAATCCAAATGTGCCAGATGATATACGGGGGGGAGACTTACGGGGAAGGCCCAGAGCTTGTTATTCAGTTTCTGCCCTCGTCATCTCATTAGCTGCTGGGGGCATCAATCATGCGTTTCGATATCTTAACGGTGTTTCCTAATCTCTTTTCCTCGATTTTTGAAGAAAGCATCCTGAAACGCGCTATCGAGATGGGCTATCTGGAGGTACATATCCACAACATTCGCGACTATGCCACGGACAAGCATCACATCACCGACGACTATCCCTACGGCGGGGGAGGTGGCATGGTCATGAAGCCGGAGCCGCTCTTCCGCGCGGTGGAGGGTGTGTTGGGGGTAAGAGAAGGGGGGGCGTTGCCTCCCGTGCCCATCATCTTGCTCTGTCCCCAAGGGCGCACCTTCACGCAGGCGATAGCCAAAGAACTAAGCGGCTATCCTCGTGTGCTGCTGATTTGCGGGCGATATGAGGGGGTGGATGAGCGCGTGCGCGTGCACCTGGCCACTGACGAAATCTCCATCGGCGATTACGTGTTGAGTGGCGGGGAGCTACCGGCGATGGTCGTTGTAGAAGCGGTGGTGCGCCTCCTTCCTGGCGTCTTGGGCGATCCTTTGGGCGCGCGGCAAGATTCCTTTGCCATGGGGCTGCTAGAGTATCCCCATTATACGAGGCCGGCGGTGTACAGGGGCTATGCTGTGCCAGAGGTTTTGCTATCCGGCAACCATGCCGAGATTGCCCGTTGGCGGCGCCGGGAAGCTCTGCGGCGGACATGGCAGCGTCGCCCGGACCTGTTGGCGCGCATCGAGTTGAGTGAAGAAGATCGGCTCTTCCTGCGGGAGTTAGAGGAGAAGAAAGCTCCATAGCTGATGCTGGTCACCTAAATCCTAGAAAGAGGTGAAACCCGATGAAGATCCTCGTGTTGGGCAGTGGCCTCATGGGCCCGGCGGCGGCGTACAATGTTATGTCGGACTCCCAAGTGACCCAGGTTGTCGTGTGCGACATGAGCCAGCAGCAGTTGGATAACTGCCTGCGCAAGCTCGGCGATAAGAAAGGGACAGAAAAACTGAGCATGGTCCTCCTGGATCTCAACGATCAAGCCAGAACGGTGCAACTCATGAAAGGCTTTCAGGCCATCATCGCTGCTTTGCCCCATGCGGCGAGCATCGTCAGCATCCGCGCGGCGGTGAAAGCAGGCGTCCCCATCGTAGATCTCTCCCGGCTTGCCGACGAGCAGGTGGCGATGCTGCGACAGGAGGTCAAGGCGGGACGCGGATTCGTCGTGCTCGGTTGTGGCCTGGAGCCGGGCCTTACAGAGATTATGGCCCGCCACTTGGCGGAGAAGCTCGACCGGGTGGATGAAATCCACATCAAATGCGGCGGCATCCCAGAAAAGCCGGCTCCTCCTCTGGGCTACAAGATCGTCTTCGGCGGGCGACAGTTGCCACTGCACGAGAGCGATGCCCTCATGGTCAAGGATGGACAGCTCCAGCCAGTGCCTCGTTATTCGGGCGTCGAGCAGGTTGCTTTTGCTGGCGTGGGCGAGTGCGAGGCGTGGCATGAGGGCTTTATGCTCTGGTTGATGGAGCTTCCAGCCTTGAAGAGATTGAGAGTGGGCACGCAAAAGACAGTGCGTTGGCCAGGCTATGCGGCCAAGGTGACGCTGCTTAAGGAAATCGGTTTGCTGGGCCAAAAGCCGGTGTTGGTGGATAACGTGGAGGTGTCACCCAAGAAGCTGCTTGATGCGTTGCTATACCCTCGCCTTCGGTTGGAGGAAGGGGAGAGGGACATCACCTGTTTCCGCGTGGAGGCGATAGGGCAAGTGGATGGCCACCCGCGTCGCTACGTGATTGACATGGTGGATCGCTACGACCCGCTGCTCGGTTTCACCTCCATGGCTCGCACTACGGCCTTCACGGGGGCTATCGTGACGCGCATGATCGCGCGCGGTGATCTCCAGGCCAGCGGCGCGGTGATGCCTGAGCAAGTCATCACCGGCCCGCTCTTCCACTGCCTGGTGAAAGAACTAGCCGAGGCAGGTGTAAGATTTGACATAACGGAGGAGAAGGTCCGGGCATTAAGTAGCTGATATCCCAGACCAAGACTCCTGCACTATTTTGCTAGGATCGGTGTTCCTGCTGATGATCCCCATGCGATTCCAGGTACAGTTGAAGTGTGAAGCTATCGAATGTCATCCATGGAGATGCCACGACTGGCGGCGCGTTGCTCCATCCATGACTTTAGATCCATGGGCGGGGGCGGAGTTTCGCCCACAGGCCGCCGTTCCAGATGCAGGGCGTCAGTAGGGCAGATGGAGGCACAAAGCCCGCAGCCGACGCAGCGGTCATAATTCACCACGCTGACATCCTCCGGCACGCTGAGCGCACCGAACTGACAGCGCTCGACGCAATCGCCGCAGCCAGTGCAGGTATCGGCCTCGACGATGGCGCGAAAGTCGGAATGGGCGATGGCCGTAGGGATAGCGAATTCAGCTACGCCGCGGAGCACGCCGCAGCAGCAGGTACAGCAATTTCAGATGTAGTAAAGTTGATCGCGGTAATTGCCGGTGGAATGCACGAGGCCCGCTTCCTCTGCCTCGCGCAGGATGCGAAAAGCCTCCTCTTTACTGATGGGGCGGGTGACGGCGCTGAGGTTGAAGGCGTTTTCCACCGGCGCAAAGACCAGGCAGTTTTGGATGGGGCGGTCACATCCTTTGCCGACCAGGCGCTGCTGGATGCGGCAGAGACAATCGCGCACGCCCCACGATTTAGCCGACGCGATGATCTCGCTGGCCCGCTCGTAGGGGAAGATCTCTAGACTGAAAGGGATTGCTTCCTCGACGGGGATGACACGATTGATGGGGGGCGCATTGCGGACGGTACCGCCACCCCGCACTTCTTGGTAGTATTGCTCGAACAGGGCTGCCATTTCGACATCCATGCGTGGCAACTGCTCTTCATAGATACCGACGGCGAAGGGCATCAGGCCAAAGATAAGCTGCTTTTCCCCACGCCCGGCCAGGATCAGCCCCTTGCGTACCATCCCCTTGAGGATGTGGCTCGCTTCTTTGGCGTCCATGCCGGCGCGAGCGGCGATATCATCGGCAGGCTCGCGCGTGAGGCGCATGACGGCAGCGAGCGCCGCCTCCTCTGGCGTGAACATCTTGGCCAGGAGCCGCAGCTCGCTGCCGCTCTCGGTCGCGGTAAAGCCATTGGGGATGGCGTCCAGCCGCTGCGCCAGTTGGCGATAGACATCCTCGGACATCATACGTCCTCCTTGTGTGGTAGTGATTTCAGTCGCTTTCCCAACACGAATCTATAGTCCCGTAGGCTTTTTCCGCCTCCTCTGCTAACATGCGCCACCCGTAGCGCGCGATCATCTCCTCTCTCGCACTCTGCCCCAACCTCTTCCTGAGCGATTCGTCACGCAGCAGGCGAACCATAGCCTCCGCGAATTCCTCTATCTTCCCTGGCGTGACCAGCAACCCCGTGCGCTCATGCTGGATATACTCTCTGTTTTGGCCCACGGCATCGGCGACCACGGGCACGCCCGCGGCTAGCAGATCGAGCAGCTTGACAGCGCACTTGGTGCGGTTAATAAGCGTATCGTCGAAGGGGTAAATGGCCAATTCAGCGGCAGCGAAGTAATTGGGCAATCGGCCAGCGGGCACCCAGCCGGCGTAAGCCACCCGCGAGCCCAATCCCCCCTCCTGAAAGAGGCGCAGCATCTCATGTTCTTCACCGAAAAGTCCCTGCCCTACCACCAGCAAGTGAGCGTCCGGTGCACGGGTGTGCACCTGTCGCATGATCTCGACGAGCCGCTCCACACGGAACTCGAAGAAGCGGGTGTAGAGAAGGATGAGCGGATCGGCTGCTAAGCTGTGCTTTTGACGAACGGAAGCGCCGTCACAGTCCCCTGAGAAAAGCGCGGTGCGTTCATCTATGCCGTTGGGGAGATAGTGCACCCGCGCGGGTGGCACCCCCAGGCTCCAGGCGATGGTCTGTAAGGCCCTGCTGGCGACGGTCAGGGCGTTGCAGTGGAGCAAGCCCCAACGCTCCTGCCAGGCAAAGAAGCGGCGTTGCGCAGCGGAATAACGCTCGATCTCGTTCCACCCCCCTGCGCCTTCCCAATCGTCGCTGTCCAAGACAAGCTTAGTGTGAATCACCCCCAGTTTACGCAGCCACCAAATGGCCCAGGCGACGAGGCCGGCATAGGCTTTCGGCTTGAAGCAATGGACCACATTGGGACGAAGATGGAGAATCCGTTGCAGCAGGCGAGCCGTGATCTGAACATGTTGCAACAGCGGTCGGGCAGGGGGCAGGACAACATGGCGGATGTGAACGCCATCCTCGTCCCAGACGTGCCCGCTGTCTTCGGGCGAGTCCCAGGGAGGCAACAGAAGCTCCACCTGGTGGCCTCGCGCAGCCAGTGCTTTGGCGAGGGGCAAGGCCCGCATGGCTATCGTCCCCTTGCGACGCAATCCGAAAGGCCCGACAAAGATGATGTTCATCGTCCACCAACCCACATCACTCTCCACTTTCCGCAGCCTGGCGCAAGGCCAGGAAAGCCTCTTTGAGTGGCTGGCTAACCGCGCTATCCGGCTCGGCCAAGACGAGTTGCTGGTACTCCTGCAGAAACTGCATCCGCAGACGATGAAACAGGTGCAAGAAATGGCGCAGGAAGCCAGTGCAATCCAAGACGACCACCTCGATGCCTCCGGTGAGTTCATACATGCTGGCGGCGTATTCTCTCACCTGCTCCTCAATCACATCGGTGGTCACAAAGATATAGTTATCAATAGTCTCGCCATGCTGACGTATTTTCTGGACGGCGCGATCAATGTCCTCTTTAGTGACCCGCTTCATCTTCATTTCATAACTGGTAACTACCGCGTTATCATCCGCCAGCGTAATCTCTAAATCGCCCAAGGCCCCCGTTTGTTGATCGGCGGCAGTATGACTACGCAAAGGCAAGACTTGCTCTCGGAGATATTTTTCTGCTGCTTTGTAGGCGGCGACGACGATCAAGACAGGCAAGCGGCTCGACCCGCGACAGTCAAGATGCTGTTGGATCAGCGTAACGATCGCTTCCGCGGAAAGAGGTACCCCTTCCCTGGCGGACTTGAGATTACTCAGGAGCGCCTCAATCCGCTGTTTGTTCTCCTTCTTGAAAACCAACAAACATCGTATGGTCTCCGCCAGGAGGTCTTGAGCCGAAATCCTGTTACTATAGACATCATCGAGCAGCTTGAGCACATACTCATAGACCTGGGCAGGACGGCCAACCAGGTCAATCTCTGGGGTGAGTGTGATATTCCTGTTGCGCAAGGCAGGGGTGAGAAAAGCAGTGGTGGGATTACACGGCAGTTCGTGCTTGGTGATAAACTCAGTTACATAAGCTTCATCGTGGGTCCGACCGGAATAGCAATCGGAGTCTCCGATCTCGGTATAGGGCTTTCGAATGTCAATGCCAGGGTTGTGGACCTTCGCCAGAGAGCAAGCAAGGAGCACGCGAACGCCGGCGCGATTTCTGATGTTACGACACACAAACTCGATTCGTTCAGCGATATCGGGATCAGCTACAGTTCTCTTGGAGAGACGTCTCGAGGCTCGTCTAAAGGCTGAATCAAGTATTTCTGACGGGGTTGGCATCCAGTCACCTCCTCGAGGTCGTAATTGATCCAAAGCGCTTCCCTACGTGGCTTTTTGACTGAGTGACAGTTCTTTGTGGGAGACTCAATGCATTTCCAGTCGCCATATAGCTCTTCCAACAGGCTGCATTTATAGCCTGATAAAGCTACTTTTCCTTTGACGTTGTGGAGGACAAGAGCAAGTTCTCGATGATCATAATTGGTCATCTCGTAGGCATAAGCACTGCCATCGCCACGCGACTCATGAGGATAGGGGGGATCACAATAGAACAGCGTCTCTGGGCTATCGTACCGTTTGATGACTTCGATAGCAGGAGCGTGTTCTATCTGGACTCGCAAAAGTCGTTGTGCAATTTCGGGAAGATCTTCTATGGCACCAAGCCAACGCGAAACCGCGCCCGCCATTTCCGCACGACTGGTCAAACGGCAATGTGCCCACCTTCCGGAACTGGCTGTTTGCGCTAGGCCGGTCCTGACCTGTCTCGCCCTGATGTAGAATCGGCGTGCCCTTTCGATGTCAGAGAGCTTATCCATCGGTTCAGCGATCGCCCTCTCAAATTCCTCGCGCGAAAACGGAGTCAACCCGATGGCTTCAACGAGAGCCTCTTTATGGTCACGAAGAACGCGAAAAAAGTTCACGACCTCGCCGTCAATGTCGTTGTATGTCTCTATCGGGGATGGCTCCCTATTGAGCAACACGGCAGCCGATCCACCGAACGGCTCGCAATAATGTTCTGCCTTTGGAAGGAGTGGAAGAAGCCATTCGAGGTGGCTGTATTTGCCGCCATACCAGCCAAATGCAATGAGCTTACTCATCCTATCCCAGCCCTCCGGAGGAATCTCTATTCACCAATTATACGCGCGGACGATAATCAGTCAAAGATCGCTCTCATCACACTATAGACTGAGCAACTCCTCCAGCGTCCCCGCCGTTGCCGCTCGCACGCCCAACTCCCGGCTGATGTCAGCGAGCGTCCAATCATCTAACGTGCGCTCCCCGGCGGCATCGAACATAGCGCGCGGCAGCACAACCAAATCGCCCAGATCGCGCCGGCGCAGAGCGGACACGACATCCTCCCCCACGAGCAACCCGGAGACAGTGATGGAGAAACCGAAGAAACGATTGGATACAGGGACTACCTCAAAGTGAACTCCCACCAAGTCTCCCAATTGGGAGGCGATAGTTTGCAGGAGCGGGGCGATCAGGGTGCCGCAGACCAACGTCGCCCTTCGGTAGCCGGGACGGATAGTCTGCGCTGTCTCGCGCATCCCCTCCCATTCGTCCAGGAGCTGGCGCGTCAGGCCGACGCCATTCTCCAACTGGGGGAAGTCGTCATACGCCTCCGCCGGAGGGATCGGTTGTCCGGCTAGAAGGTAAATCTCGTCGGAAAGATAGACCAGATTGACCCTCCGGCGACGGCGATAGCGTGCCTGCCGCGGCTGCATACGGTGGATGAGATCGCCGGCCTCGACAGGCGTCAGGGAGCGAAGCCCATGCCGGTGGTAGCGGGTGAGGCCAATGGGCACAATGGCGATGGATTGCACCACCGGATAGAGCGAAGCTAGATCGCTCACGCTCTTGGTGAGGGCTGCTTCATCGTTCAGGCCAGGTACGAGCACGATCTGAGTATGGACAGCGGTGCCAAGATTGCCCAGGCCGCGCAATTGCGCCATGATGTCGGGAGCGGTGGGATTCCCCAGTATCTGGCGGCGCAACGCGACATCTGTGGCGTGTACAGAAACGTAAAGGGGGCTGAGGTGTTGCTCCTCCAGCCGTATCCAATCCTCGCGCGTCAGGTTGGTCAGCGTGACAAAGTTGCCGAAAAGGAAAGAATAGCGGTAATCGTCATCCCGGATATATAGCGTGCGGCGCAGGCCGGGTGGCATCTGCTGAACGAAGCAGAAGGAACAGCGACATTGGCAGCGCCGGATGCCGTCGAAGGTCGGCGCAGTGAACTCCAGGCCGAGATCCCGTTTATAATCTCGCCTGACCTCGTAGACGCGCTCTTTGCCCGCCCGCAGTGTGACGATCTTTAGCCTTTCCTCGGCGGCATAGAAGCGGTAGTCAATGGTATCTCGCAGGACGTGACCATTGATGGAGACGACCTGGTCGCCAGGCTGAATGCCCAATTCCTCAGCGATGCTGCCCGGTTGGACGGTGGAGACTGTGCCGTAAACGGGCTGAAAGGCCGGATTCTGCGCCGAGACCGTCATGAAGCCCTTCCTGGCCGGTAGGGGCGGATGAGTTCAGCCGTCGCCTGGGAAAGGTCGGCATACACGCCCCGATAGGGCGGTGGCAGCAAGGTAGAAAGCCGGTACATCGCCTCGCGCGTCATTTGCCTTAGTTGGGCACGATCTGGCCGGCCCTCGCGATTGGCGAGAATGAACGGCTCGCCGATGGTGATCTGGACTGGTGTGCGGCGGAGGCGTTTCAGGTTGCGGTCGAATGCCTCGTCACCGCAGATGGCGACCGGCAGGATCGGGGCCTTGGTGCGCACGGCGACGAGGGCCATGCCGTCGTGGGCAGCCTGCAGGCCCCCTGACCTGCTGCGCGTACCTTCCGGCGCCATGAGCAAGGCCCCATCTCTTTCCAGAACCTGAAGGGCCCGACGCATAGCCTGCAAATCCGCTTCTCCCCGCCGAATCGGAAAGCTGCCATACCACTTGACGATCCACCCAAGCAGTGGCAGGCGCAGGTTCTCAATCTTGGACATAATGGTGATATCGCGCGGCAGGACAGCGGTGACCAGGATGGGATCGAGAGTGTGGATATGGTTCATCATGACGATGAGACGGCCGGATCGAGGCAGGTGCTCCAGCCCGCTTACGCGAACCCGCAGAAGCATCCTCATGACCAATCGCAAGACAAGCTTGGCAAAACGCTGAAAAAACATCTTTCCCTCCGGCATTAGGTCACAACCCTCACCCTCGCCCTCCCCTGAAGGAAGGGAACCTCAGGCGTAGTAGCCTCGGTATTCAGGCGGCAGCATAGCGGCGATGCGGCGCATAATCTGGGTCGTCGCCTGCTCCAGGTATTCCTTGTTGCTCATACTTCCGGCATGAGCGGGCAATGCAAAGGGCTGGCCGACGGCCACGGTGATTCTGGGCCGGCGCAGATGCTTGAAGGCAACGTAGGCTTTGCTCGCCTCCGTGCCGGTGATGGCGACGGGCAGCACAGGGACGCTGGCTCGCCAGGCGAGAAAGGCCGCGCCGTGGCGCGCCTTCTCCAAAGCTCCCGTGATGCTTTGGCGCGACTCCGGGGCCAGAACAAGGGGCTTGCCCTCGGCCAGAGCAGCCAGTGTGCGACGCAGGACAGCGCGGTCAAACTCCTCGCGGTGCACAGGGATCGTGCCATACAAACGGAGCATCTGCCCCACGATAGGCACGCGATAGAGGTCAACGAGGGCGATGGCCTCCGCTTCCCAGGGCAGGATGGCAACGACGAGTGGCGCATCCAGATGGCCTAAATGGTTTATCGCCACCACTAA
>CAYPON010000028.1:16556-18431 GCA_964412315.1 uncultured Anaerolineae bacterium
GGCCGCGCACCTCCAGCCGCGTGCCAAGCCTGAAGAACAGGCGCAGCAGCCCTCGCATGGCGCGACGAATCAGGTGTTGCATCGGTATACCAGTCGCTCAACTTTCTCCAGAACTTGCTCTATGGTCAAGTCGGTCGTGTCCACGACCACGGCGTCTTCCGCCGGTCGCAGGGGAGCGATAGCGCGCGTGCTATCTATCTCATCGCGGCGGCGCATCGCTTGCAGGACCTGCTCATAGTCATCCTGGCCACCCCTGGCCAGGATTTCCAGGTAGCGGCGGCGCGCACGAACCTCCAGCGAGGCGTCGAGGTAAATCTTCAAGTCAGCATCCGGCAGGACCACCGTGCCGATATCGCGGCCCGTCATCACCACTGCGCTTTGTCGGGCGATGCGGCGCTGTTGTGCTACGAGAGCGGTGCGCACGCCAGCGTAGGCCGACACGGGGGAAACGCCTCGATCTACGTCGGGAGTGCGGATTTCCCAGGTGATGTCCTGGCCATCGGCGAGAACAGTGTATTGTCGGCCATCACCCACCGTGGGGGGAGTGACTTCGATGAGTAGTTCTTCCGCCAGGCGGGTGATAGCCGCTTCGTCGGCAATGTCCAGGCCGCGCTGGAGGGCAGCCCAGGTGACGGCGCGGTACATGACGCCGGTATCGAAATAGAGGTAGCCGCAACATTTGGCCAGCCGTTCACCGATTGTGCTCTTGCCCGACGCCGCCGGCCCATCAATAGTGATCGTGCGCGGTTTGGTCATTGGTTCTCTTTCTCGCAGTGGTCAGCTTTCAGCCGTCAGCCATCAGCTTTGCCGTTCTGAGGAATCGTGGTTATCATCATCAAGCTGACCGCTGAAGGCTTCTTTTTAGCTTTTCAACCTCGCTTTCGGTCAGCGAGCGGTATTGCCCCGCGGGTAGCGCGTCCAGGCAGAGCGGGCCGATTCTGGTGCGAATGAGGCGCAAGACGGGATGCCCGATAGCGTCACACATGCGTCGTATGAGGTGCTTCCGCCCCTCATGAATGACCAGGCGAAGCCAGCTCGACGCGCCTCCCTCCAGTAACTCTACTTCATCTGTACGGGCCAGGCCATCTTCCAGCGCGATTCCCTCCCACAAGCGGCGCAACGCTTCCTCTGAAGGCTGCCCCTGCACCAGGACACGGTACTCCTTCTCGTGCTCGTAGCGTGGATGGGTGAGGAGATGGGTCAATTCACCATCGTTGGTGAGCAGGATCAGCCCTTCACTTTCCAGGTCTAGGCGACCCACAGGGTAAATGCGCTCTGCGACCGACACCAGGTCGAGGACGGTGCGGCGGCCCCGCTCATCCTGTGCCGTGGAGAGATAGCCGCGCGGTTTGTGGAGCATGATATAGATGGACACGAGTTGCCCGGCCAGGGGCTTGCCGTCCACAGTGATGCGATCCACAGCCGGATCCACCTGCATGCCCATCTCGGTGACAACGACACCATTCACCTGGACGCGCCCGGCGCGGATGAGTTCCTCGCTCTGACGCCGCGAGGCGATGCCCGCCTGTGCCAGCACCTTCTGTAAACGCTCGGCCATTCTTGCCCCCGATGACAAGTGCAATGACCCCATTTTACCCTTGCTGGCACAAAGCGTCAATCGCATGACGCACTTGCGCTGGGTAGAGGCGAGGCATTCCATGCGGCACCTATCAAGGCCAGACGCTCCCGCAGAAAGGGGCCACTCTGCACGAGGAAAGCACACCGCGGAATGCCTCGCCCTTACTGATTTGGAGCATAAAAAAGCCTCCTCCCCGAAAGGAAGAGGCTTTGCGCCTTGCCAGTGGCGGCGACTAGATTTGAACTAGTGACCCAGGGCTTATGAGTCCCCTGCTCTTCCACTGAGCTACGCCGCCG
>CAYPON010000029.1:0-17174 GCA_964412315.1 uncultured Anaerolineae bacterium
TAGGGCGAAAGCTCGATTCGTACCCGGTCGCCGAGAAGCACTCGAATGTAGTTCTTGCGCATTTTGCCGCCCAGATAGGCCAGGACCTTGTGTCCGTTGTCCAATTCCACGCGAAACATAGTGCTGGGCAGAGCTTCTATGATCGTGCCTTCGGCTTCGATCTTTTGCTTGCTTTCCGGTTCCTCTTGCTGTTTCATAAGCTCACCTCCTTTCCCCTTTGTCTGGCTTTGGACAAAATAAAACCCATCCTTCCTCTGGAAAAGCCCAAATTTCCGCTAGAGATGCGGAACCATTGTCTACCAGATTGGTCAGGATGGGCTTAACGAAGGTACTCTTTCAGTCGTCGGCTGCGAGTCGGGTGCCGCAACCGTCGCAGGGCGTCGCGCTCGATCTGGCGAATGCGCTCACGAGTCAGCCCGAACTTGTCGCCTACTTCCCGCAGGGTATAGCTACGTCCATCTTGCAGTCCAAAACGGAGCCGTAGGATGCGCGCCTCTCGCGGTGTCAGTGTGTTAAGGATCTCCTCTAGACTATCCGAAAGCAACCTATGGTAGGCGGTGTCGGAGGGACTCTCTGCATCTTCATCAGGGAGAAAGTCCCCGAACATGCTGTCCTCATCTTCGCCTACCGGTTTTTCCAAAGAGGTGGGGCGCTGCGCCATCCGTAAGAGGAACTTGACCTTGCGAGGTTTGAGACCTACGGCTGTTGCCAGTTCCTCCATGGTAGGGCGCCGTCCTTCTTCTTGCTCCATCTGACGCGCGGTGCGCTGTAGGCGACGGATTTTCTCCCCCATATGGACAGGCAAGCGGATCAAGCGGCCTTGCTCGGCCAGAGAGCGAGTGACAGCCTGGCGGATCCACCAGGTGGCGTAGGTGCTGAATTTGAAGCCACGCCGATAATCGAATTTCTCCACCGCGCGGATCAGCCCCAAGTTCCCTTCCTGAATGAGATCGGGGAAGGGAACGCCCTGGCCCATGTATCTTTTGGCGATACTGATAACGAGGCGGGTGTTAGCTTGAATGAGATGAGCACGCGCCTCGTCCGCACGGCGGATATCCTCCTGCAACCGGCCCGCGTCCTGCGGATCGTGTCCATTGTCGCTCAGGCGACGTTGAGCGATCTGTCCGCGCTGAATCTGCTGAGCTAAGTCCTTCTCTTCCTCTGGCGTTAGCAGAGGGACACGGCCCATTTCCCCCAGGTATAGGCTGATGGTATCGTCGCTGGGAATAGCACTTAAATCTAGGTCGGCATCGCTTGGTTGATCCTGCTCGCTGTTTTCTGGGAGATTGGCTTCGTACTGTATCCCGACTTCGTTGACTACCTGATCGTTGATGACTTCGACGCCCTCTCTGAAGAGGCAAAGGAAAAAGTCGTTGACCTGCTCGGAGCGTCGCTCTTCTTCTGGAAAAGCTTCCATGATCTCGGAAACGGTGATAAATCCTCGATCCTTGGCCCGTTCAAGAACGGGTTGCATCACAACTTGCGGTTTTTGAGCCTCTCGATGCAATTTTATCTCCTCAAGCCTCGATATGAGTTTTCTCTCGTTGGCTGTCGGCTTCGACCTTGCGTGAATATCCTCCTTGCCTTGCTACTTGAATAACCTTTTTCTATATTGTCCTATTGAAGCCGAAAACGCAGCCCCGCCTGTGGGGCAAATGCAAGTTGTAGGGATGACTTGACAGAACTTCCCAAGTTCCCAGGATGATATTATACATATTTAGCAGGATTTGTCAAGTCTAATATGACTTACTTTCAAAAGTGAAATGTCTGTGAGCCAAAACCAAGCCAGCCTCTGCATATTCTGTGCGAAAACTGTTTGGCCTTTGTCCTTGTGCCGTGTTATAATCTCTCGGCGAGGGACAAGCGGGTCTGTGCAGTGCCTCTGGGATATCCGCTTTCTGGGAAGGATGAATAGCAAGGCATGAAACTGAAACAGTTTGAGGAGCTAGTGGCCGAAGCGCTGGATGAGTTGCCCGAAGAGATCGCGAAGCACATGGACAATATAGCGATCACGGTGGCAGACTGGCCCTCGCACGCTGAGCTGGAGAGCACAGGCCGTCGCTCCCCTTACGACCTTTTGGGGCTTTACCAGGGGGTTCCGCTGACGCAAAGGGGCCAGAGCTATAATCTTTTGCCGCCAGACCGCATCGTGCTGTTCCGCAGACCATTGGAGGCAGCAGCTCGCTCGCCTGCGGCCATGCGGGAGCTAGTGCGGAACACGGTTGTACATGAAATCGCCCATCACTTTGGCATCAGCGACGAGCGGATCAAGGAGATAGGTTATTGACGGCATCAAATCAAGCGCGCAGTTTGTGTTTCTGCAGAGGAGTAATATAATTCAAATCCTTTGACGATTCCCGTGGGAGGAGATACGCCATGAACAAAATTGTGGTGACGGTGAAATCTGTAGAGGGGCATTGCGGCTTTGGCTACCAAGCGGGCGACCAGATTATCTTCGACGGCGAAACTGTCCAGGGGCGGATTTGCCTGAGCGCACTGTATAGCTTTATCGCCAAGGTTTTCGCCATGCGCTATGGGGCCAATTTTCCCTGGCTGGAAGATCCGAATGTGGCCGTTCATGCCTGTCCCGATCCTTATACCCCTGTCGTTTTCGAAATCCGCCGTGTTACCGAGTAGGAGAGAAATGCCGGAGTGTCGGGGGAAAATCGCGGTCTTTTGTAGTTCCAGGATCCCGCAGGGACACCCTGCGTACAAAGAAGCCCGTCTGGTCGGGCGGTTGCTAGCAGAAGCAGGGTTCACCGTTTGTAGTGGCGGTTATCAAGGACTGATGGAAGCGGTGAGCCATGGCGCACGCGAGGCAGGGGGGCACACCATCGGCGTAACCTTGAGCGCCTTCGATCCGCGCCCTGCTAATCGCTGGATCGCCGAGGAAATCAAAATGCCCTCCTATCTCTCCCGCATCCAATGCCTCATTGACTTAGCGGATGGATACCTTGCATTGCTTGGCGGTATGGGGACTTTGACTGAGATGAGCGCGACATGGAGCCTTCTGCAGATCAAGGCCATCCCCCGCCGGCCTTGTGTCCTCTTGGGAGCGAATTGGGCGCGGCTGATGGAAGCCTTTCAGCGCGAACTTATCATCTGGGAAGCGGACTATGAGCTATGGCAACTGGCAGGTACCCCTGCCCAGGCAGTAGCTTTGCTCACTAAAGCCTCCCCACACGTTGGGGAGCAGCGATGAGCGAGCAAGAGCCAGTGCCATCCCCGCCAGGTACCTCTTTGGGCCTCGTTGATCTCGCCATGTTGGGCGTGGTCCTGATCTGGGGTTCCAACTTTGCGGTGGTCAAATACGCCCTCAACGAGATGCGCCCTCTGGCTTTTAACGGGTTGCGTTTCATCTTTGCTTCGGCTTTGATGGCCGCTCTCGTTCTGCTTACCCAGAGGAGTTTGCGCGTGGAACGCCGGGATTGGGGCCGCCTGGTTCTCGCCGGCTTTATGGGTAACACCATACACCAGGTATCCTGGATCGTGGGATTAGCTGGCACCAAGGCAGGCAATTCTTCCCTCCTGCTGGCTACAGGCCCGATCTTTATTGCACTGCTGAGCGCCTTCGCCGGGTTGGAAGCTATTACCAGGCGGATGTGGACGGGTATTTTGCTTTCTTTCGCCGGCATCTTTCTGGTTATCGCCAATTCGGGTAAAGCGCTGGGCTTGGACACCAGCACCCTGCTCGGGGATATTCTGACGCTTCTGGCGGCCATTTGTTGGGCGATCTACACTGTGCTCTCCAAGCCTTTGCTGCAGCGGTATCCGCCTTTGAAACTGACAGCTCTCACCATGGCTATGGGGACACCCTTCATTCTGCTCGCGGCTATACCAGATCTCGCGGCTCAAGACTGGAGAGCCATCACCTGGCGCGGCTGGCTGGGCTTGGCGTATTCGTTCATCTTAGCCATCTCGGTCTGCTATATTATTTACTATCAGGCCATTCGCGTTGTGGGGAACGCGCGCACGGGCATATATGGCAACCTGGTGCCGGTGATAGCTCTCGTCGTAGCGGCTCTCACTCTGAACGAAAAGATCACCCCTCTGCAACTCATGGGGGCCGTCGTAATTCTGGTGGGCATTTATCTCACTCGTTCGGGAGGCTCGCGGTGACCATAGCGCAACTGGCCAGTTATTCCAAGCATTTTATGGGTGGCACCAGGGGGCGGGTGCTGGCGCTGGCACTTCCTTCTGTTGGGGAACAGATACTCAATATGATGGTAGGCATGGCCAACACCTATATGGTTGGTCATCTCGGCTCCGCCTCGCTGACTGCAGTCGGCCTGAGCGATCAGATCGTGATGCTGTTCAGCGCGTTCTTCCTGGCGGTCTCCACGGGAAACACCGCCCTCGTGGCACGTTGCATTGGGGCGCGTGACAAGGAGCGTGCATGTAATGTGTTGCAGCAGTCCATGCTTACGGGAGGAGCCATCGGACTGGCCTGTACGGTGGTGGGCATGGCCCTTTCCAGCCAGGCCATGATCTGGTTCGGCGCGGCAAAGGACGTCATTCCATTGGGCAGCGCCTATTTGTGGATCGTTTCTCTCTCCTATGCGCTTATGGCCTTGATGTTTATAGGCAATAGCGCATTGCGCGGCGCGGGCGATACGCGAACCCCACTGTGGGTTATGGGCATCGTCAATGTAGTCAATATAGCCGTTGGCTATGCGTTGCTCACGGGCCTGGGGCCTTTGCCGGCATTAGGGGTTCGGGGCACGGCGATTGGAGCGACGGTCGCCAGATCGTTAGGCTGCGCCATCGTGTTGGGATTGTTGGTGCGAGGCAGAGCGGGTTTGAAACTACGCTTGCGCATTTCCCGTCCGGATTGGGGGGTGATCAAACGGGTGATGAACATCGGCCTACCCTCGGGAGCCGAGCAAATCTGTATGCGTTTCGGGCAGGTCACTTTCGCGGCGATAGTCGCCAGCCTGGGCACTGTCGCTTATGCCGCGCACCAGATCAGCTTTACCAGCCTCTCTATGTCCTTCATGCCTGGATTCGGCTTTGGCATGGCGGCTACTACCCTAGTCGGCCAGCAATTGGGAGCCAAGAACCCAGAAGGCGCTGAGGAGGCGTGCAAAATCTCATCTCGCATGGCGATGTATCTGATGGGTGCCGTAGGCATTCTGATGTTCCTCTTTGCCCCGCAGATAGTCGGCTTCTTCATCACCGAGCCAGAAGTGATCCGACTGGGTGCTATCTGCGTGCGCATCGTGGGGCTTACTCAACCGGCGACGGCGGGTATGATGGTTTTCTCCGGTGGCTTGCGCGGGGCCGGCGACACGCGCTGGCCACTGATCATCACGGCAATCAGCGTCTGGTTGGTGCGCATTCCATTGGGTCGCCTTTTTGCTCTCACTTTCGGTTTGGGATTGCCCGGCGTGTGGGTCGCTGTCGTGGTGGATATGATGGGCCGCGCCTTGCTTTTCTACTGGCGTTTCCACTCAGGCAAGTGGAAAACAATTCGCGTGTAGCGCTTTGCGGCAAGATGTGTGCCGCCGCTCGAAACGCCGCATCACGGTGTCTCCGAGCGGCTACATAGACTTGCGCGACCCTAACCACATGGACAGATGAGCCAACTTATCCCAGTCGCGCTCCAAGCTCGAGGAGTTGGTGCTGCAGCCGCTCAGGTAGACGGGCAGTGAACTGTGCGAAGAATTTCTCGATATCCGGAGCTTCCGCTTTCCAGGCTTCCGTATCCACTTTCAGTAGTTCCCTCATATACTCCTGTGGCCAAGCAAGACCCGTCAGGTCAAGGTCACCCTCACTGGGCAAGAAGCCGATGGCGGTTTTTCTGGCCTCGATCTTGCCGTCAATGCGTTCGCACATCCATTTGAGGACGCGACTATTCTCGCCGAATCCCGGCCATAGCCACTTGCCTTCCGGGGTTTTGCGGAACCAGTTCACATAGAAGATTCGAGGAGCTTTGTCGCCCAGCCTGTCACCCATGTCAAGCCAATGCTGGAAATAGTCAGCCATGTTGTAACCACAGAAAGGCGTCATGGCGAAGGGATCGCGCCGCAGGTTGCCTACCGCGCCGATGTTGGCCGCCGTCGTTTCGGAGGCGGCTGTTGCTCCGAGGAACACACCATGGTCCCAGTTGAAAGACTCCATAACCAGGGGCACAACGGTAGCGCGGCGGCCGCCAAAGATAAAGATGTCTATCGGCACCCCCTCCGGTTTCTCCCAGTCACTGGAGATGACAGGGCACTGGGCAGCCGGAGTAGTGAAGCGAGCATTCGGATGTGCGGCCGGTTCTTTGCTGTCGGGGCTCCAATGGCGGCTCCTCCAGTCTATAGCATGGGCCGGGGCACCATCCATTCCTTCCCACCAGACATCTCCGCCGTCGGTCAGAGCGCAATTCGTGAAGATCGAGTTTTCCTTAAGAGTCTCCATGGCCATGGGGTTGGACTTGTATGAGGTGCCGGGCGCTACGCCGAAAAAGCCGGATTCCGGGTTAATCGCATAAAGGCGTCCGCCAGGGCCGATCTTCATCCAGGCAATGTCGTCACCAATGCATTCCGCTTTCCACCCGGCAACGGTGGGCTGTATCATCGCCAGGTTGGTCTTGCCAGAGGCGGAGGGGAAAGCGGCGGCGATATGGTATCGTTTCCCTTCGGGACTCGTCAGCCGCAGGATCAACATATGTTCCGCCATCCAGCCTTCGCGCTTGGCCATGGCGGAGGCGATGCGTAAGGCCAGGCATTTCTTTCCTAGAAGGGCATTGCCGCCGTAACCGGAGCCATAAGACCAAATCAGGTTCTCCTGGGGGAAATGGCTGATATACTTTTGCTCCAGTGGTGCACAAGGCCAGGAAACATCCTGCTGCCCTTCTTTCAGGGGAGCGCCGATGGAGTGAAGGCAGGGAACGAAATCTCCCTCGGGGCCGAGGGCTTCGATCACTTTGCGTCCAATGCGGGTCATGATGTGCATGTTACAGACCACGTAGGGGCTATCGCTGACCTCAACGCCGATTTTGGCCATCGGCGATCCGAAAGGGCCCATGCTAAAAGGGATGACGTACATGGTGCGCCCTTTCATGCAGCCGTGGTACAGGTTCTTCATCGTCTGCTTCAACTCGTCAGGGGCGATCCAGTTGTTAGTGGGACCTGCATCTTCTTTGCTTGGGGTGCTGATATACGTGCGCACCTCAAGCCGGGCCACATCGCTGGGATCAGAGCGAAACAGGAAGCAATTGGGGCGTTTCTTCAGCGGAATGGCGCTGCCGCCTCTAACCATCTGCGCCATCAGGCGATTGTATTCCTCTGTACTCCCGTTGCACCAGTAGATCGCATCAGGTTGGCACATCTTGGCCACCTCGTGGACCCAGTTGTTCAGTTTTGCGTTTTTCACTAGGTAAGCCATGAATGAACCTCCATCAGGAAACTGAATAGCCAGCGCTAGCTTTTGCGCTCCGAGGAAGTCGGCCAATGCTGGCCGTGATAGGCTCTCTGTTCGCTCTAAACCGGGCTTGGTCCGGGTATGAGCAGGGAAGATCGCGTTGATCTCTGGCATATAACATATAAAACTAAATGATACCACAGCTTTCGCAAATCACCAAATCCCGCCACGCCCCATAATAGGATAGTCAGCGGATTTAGCAGATTAAGATGAATCCTAGCGCCGCGCGATGCGCCAGATGAGCGCGCCCACCAGGGCGATAGCGACTATCCAGATGAGCACGATTGCCACCGCCGCGCCCCGGCTCCGCGGCAGGCCGGAGGATAGCGCCTCTGCCGCCTTGGCGCGGCACTCTGCCATCACCTCGGCGGGTATCATCTTGAGGGCGAGAAGGATGCCCAAGGGGATAATGACCAGGTCATCGAGATAGCCGAGGATGGGGATAAAGTCAGGGATGAGGTCAATCGGGCTGAGGGCATAGGCCACGATCGCCACCAAAAGAGCACGAGCATACCAGGGCACGCGCGGGTCTCTCGCCGCCAAATAGACGGCGTAGGTTTCATTCTCCAATTTCTCGGCGCGTTCTTGCCAACGTTCTTTCCAGCTCATTGCTCTTCCCTCTTTAGCTTGGGTATGTGACTTGGGGCACTACATCCTTCCGGTGGAATATAAGGTATCTATTCCGGCTGTTATTGTCAAAGAGCATCTTTCGGGCTAATGAGCCAATGATAATTCTTTGACATTTCGCCTGAAATGGCTATAATTAAAAACACCTGGTCGGGGAAGTGTCGGAACGGGCAGACGAGCGTGACTTAGGATCACGTGGAGCAATCCATGAGAGTTCAAGTCTCTCCTTCCCCATTGGACCTGCTTGCTTGTTGCCAGGTGGAGTTCTCTCGAAAAGGGCGGAAGTGGCTCAGCGGTAGAGCATCTCCTTGCCAAGGAGAGGGCCGCGGGTTCAAATCCCGTCTTCCGCTCCATGAACTTTTCCGAGAACGCTGGTTCTTGAGGACCAGCGTTCTCTGTGTAGAATATCGGCTTGCCGTTTTTGTGCTATAATGAGTCTGTGATCGCAGGAAAGGAGATAATGGGTTGAAAGTTACGAGTGAGAAAACCGGCCAGGGCGAGGTCACATTAAGCATTGAGGTGGACAAAGATCGCGTGCAGAAGGCGCTACAACAGGCCGCTCGCGAGCTTTCACGACGCGCGAGAATACCCGGCTTTCGCCCCGGTAAAGCACCTTACTACCTTGTTGAGCGTTACTTGGGAAAAGAGCATCTGTACGGGAAGGCTGTGGAATCGTTAGGCCCTGATGTCTATCGAGAGGCTCTGGAGCAAGCTGGCATCGAGCCATACGCTCAGGGCAACCTGGATATCGCACAGATGGAGCCTCTGATTCTGAAAGCCGTGGTGCCCGTGACTCCGGTGGTTACCCTGGGCGACTACAAATCTGTTCGCGTGCCAAAGCAGGAGGTTAGCTTTGACGAGCAAGGGATCGAACGAACCATTGAACAGTTGCGGGAACAGCACGCGGAATGGACGCCGGTGGATCGCCCCATCCAGATCGGTGATCAGGTAACGATTGACCTGGAGGGGCGCGTGGGAGAGGTGGGTGTCCTGTCACAGACAAGCCGCCGCACCGAAGTTTCCGCCGAGATGTTCCCCAGTGGACTGTCCGAAAAACTGATCGGCGCGAAGGCGGGAGATACCATTGATTATGCGGTCGCTTTTCCTGCCGATCATTCCAATGTCCAATTCGCCGGAAAGAATGTGGCTTTTCATCTGGGGATACTACAGGCCAGCGAAAAGCATCTACCCGATCTGGATGATAGCTTTGCCAAGAGCGTGGGCGATTATGAATCCATGGATCAACTGCGCAAGCGGGTGCATGAGCAACTAATCGGTCAACAAGAAAGGGCCGCCCGCGAAAAAATGGAGGATGAGATCCTGGAAGCCATTGCGCAGAAAACGACTTTCGAGTATCCCGTCGTGGCCATTGAGCATGAGCTTGATCAGCGCATACAAGACCTCCGGCAGAGGGTCCAGGAACAGGGCTTTTCTTGGGAGTCCTATCTCAAGATCACGGGCAAGACGGAAGCTGAAATCCGGGAAGAGGGGCATGCTGATGCCGAAAAGGCTTTGCGTCAGTCCCTGCTTCTCAGCCAGGTAGCGCAGGCCGAGGGGATGGAGGTCAGCGATGAAGAAGTGGACGCCGAGGTCCAGCGCTTGAGCCAGCCCTATGGTGAACGGGCAGAAGTCTTGAAGGCGGCTCTATCGCGCCCTGACTCCAAGGCGGCGGTCAAGTCCAGGTTACGTCTCTCCAAGGCGATGGACAGGTTAGTAGCAATAGCTACCGGCGAACTGGAACGAAGCGCTGCACCTGCCGCGGAGGGATCATCGGAGGGGGCCGATGCCGAGAAGCCACAAAGTGCTGAACAGCCTTCCACGACAGCCTCTTGATTGTTGTGCTTGGCGTTGGATTGGTAAACGCATGGAGGGTAGAAAGATGAACAAGACACCTGTGCGAAACCTGATCATTCCGCAAGTTTTCGAGACTTCAAGCCGGGGAACTATACCGTATGACATTTACTCTTTGCTGCTAAAGGAAAGGATCATCTTTCTCGGCACGCCGATAGACTACAATGTAGCCAATCTCATTGTAGCCCAACTACTCTATCTGGCTCACGAAGACGCGGAGAGGGAGATTTCCCTTTACATTCATTGCCCTGGTGGGATCGTATACGCCGGCCTGGCGATTTATGATACCATGCAACTCGTTCAGCCGCCCATTTCCACGATTGCCGTGGGAGCCACGGCCAGCATTGCCACACTGCTGTTGGCCGCAGGTACGAAAGGGCAACGCTATGCTCTCCCCAACGCGACGGTGCACATGCATCCGGCGGGTGGTGGCGTAGAGGGTTACGCCCCCGATGTGGAAATCCAGGCGCGAGAGCTTTTGCGCATGCAACACAGAATCCAGGAGATCCTGGCGTTGCACAGCGGGCAAACCGTGGACCGCATTGCGCACGATTTCGACCGCGATTATTATATGGATGCCAAAGGCGCAATAGAATACGGCATTGTGGATGAAATCCTGACCGGGCCAGAGAGCAAAAAGGTCCCAATGCTCGTGACACGAAAGGTGGCTTGAGATGATTAGCAGGTGGAGGGGACGCCGTTATTGCTCCTTTTGCCACCGCCCCGATTCCGAGGTGAATCGCCTCATCGCCGGGCCGGGCGCTGTTTCCATTTGCGACGAATGCGTCGCCCTCTGCCAGAAGATTTTGGCCGAGGACATGTCCTCGGCCGCTTTGGAGCGTTCGTTCCTGGAGCGAATCCCACTCCCCAAAGACATCTGTGCCCAACTCGATCAATACGCGGTTGGCCAGGAGCGGGCTAAAAAGATACTCTCCGTCGCGGTGTACAACCACTATAAGAGGACGGTGGCCGGGCCGCTGGTGGAGGATGTTGAGCTACAAAAGAGCAATATCCTGTTCATCGGCCCCACAGGATGCGGCAAGACCCTCTTAGCCCAGACTCTGGCGCGCATTCTGGATGTGCCCTTCACTATCGGTGACGCGACGACCCTCACGGAAGCCGGATACGTCGGTGAGGATGTGGAAAACCTCCTGTTTGGCTTGCTGCAGGCGGCGAACAACGATGTCGCCCGTACGGAGAAGGGCATCATCTACATTGACGAGATTGACAAGATCGCACGCAAGAGCGGCGATGTCCCCTCTATGACGCGAGATGTGTCGGGGGAGGGGGTGCAACAGGGCCTGCTCAAGATGCTGGAGGGCACAATTGCCAAAGTTCCGCCCAGAGGGGGGCGAAAACACGCCTATCAGCAATTCATCGAGATTGACACAACCAATATCCTGTTTATCTGCGGCGGATCCTTTGAGGGGCTGGAGCAAATCGTGTCCGAGCGGGTCGGGGTCAAGCCGACCTTGGGCTTCCATAGCGGAGGTACTACGCAGGAGCAGGAGAAGGAAGATAGCTCCACGGGGGAGTTGCTGCATAAGGTAATACCGGATGATCTCCTCAAATTCGGTTTGATCCCCGAATTGATTGGACGGCTGCCAGTGATCGCTTGTGTAGACCCGCTCGATGAAGACATGCTGGTGCGCATCCTGACCGAGCCGAGGAACGCCATCGTCAAGCAGTACCAAAAGCTATTCGCTCTGGACCAGGTCGAGTTGACATTCACTCCAGAAGCGTTGAGAGAGGCGGCAAGGGAAGCCTTAAAGTACAAGACCGGCGCCAGAGCATTGCGCATCATCATCGAGGAGACTTTGCTGGATGCCATGTACGAGATACCATCTCGGCGCCATGTGCGGCAGTGCGCCATAGACGCCGACGCGATCCGCAGCCGAAAGGTGCGGCTGCCCGAACCCACTGAGGCCACTGCGGACGAGAGCGAAACCAAACCGCCGATGAACACAGACGAAGGCGATAAAAGGTGACTTTTTGATGAAGAACAGCGCGGAAATCCGAACTGGTTTCTTGAGGTTCTTTGAGAGCAAAGGCCATAGGATTGTGCCCGGTTCCTCCTTGATCCCTGGCAACGATCCAACTCTCCTTTTCACGAACGCTGGCATGGTGCAATTCAAGGATGTCTTCTTGGGCACGGAGAAGCGGGACTATTCACGTGCCACGACGGTGCAGAAATGTATGCGCGTGGCAGGCAAGCACAACGATCTGGAAATTGTCGGCCTTTCACTCCGGCACCACACCTTCTTCGAGATGTTGGGCAACTTTTCTTTCGGCGATTACTTTAAGCGGGAGGCTATCGCCTATGCCTGGGAGCTCCTAACTCAAAACATGGGGTTGGATGCGCAGCGCCTCTATCCCACGATTTACCAAGAGGATGACGAGGCTTTTGGCCTGTGGCAAGAGATCGTTGGGATGCCAGCGGAACGGATCAGCCGTCTGGGCAAAAAGGACAACTTCTGGGAGATGGGCGATACAGGCCCCTGCGGGCCAACTTCAGAGATCATGTATGATCGAGGCCGCGAGCATTGCACGTGCGGCCTGCCCAATTGTACTCCCACCACGGCCAGTACGCGGGATTGCGAGCGTTGGTGGGAGCTGTGGAACCTGGTCTTTATGCAGTTCAACCGCGGGGCAGATGGCTCACTAACTCCGCTCCCCAAGCCCGGCGTGGATACCGGCATGGGCTTTGAGCGCACCACGGCGGTCCTGCAAGGTGTGGATAACGACTACGCTACAGACCTTTTCGTGCCTATGATGGAACGCACGCAGGAGCTACTAGGAGATAGCAGCGCAGCGAGGGAAGCCAAGCTGGTGGGGTATCGTGTCATCGCCGATCACAGCCGCGCCATCGCTTTTCTTATTGCCGACGGTGTATTGCCGGGGAATATCGGCAGAAGCTATGTCCTTCGTTTGATTCTGCGCCGCGCGGCGCGCTATGGCCGCTTGATGGGTTTCCGCCGGGTCTTTTTGCCCGAGATCGTCCGGGTCGTCATCGAGAACATGGGATTGCACTACCAAGAGTTGCGGCAGCGCCGCGACTTTATCCTGCAAGCCGTGGCGCAGGAAGAGGAGCGTTTCCTGCAAACGCTGGATACCGGCTTGAGCCTCTTTGCCAATCTGGCGAGCCGTTTGCAGGCGCAAGGCATCAGTGTGATCCCTGGTCAGGAGGCCTTCAGGCTATACGATACCTACGGTTTCCCATTGGATCTGACCAAAGATGTCGCCAAGGAACGCAAGATGACCGTGGACGAGGAAGGGTATCGGGCGGCTCTGGAGGAGCAGCGTGCTCGTGCGCGTGCGGCGCAGCATTTCGAACTGGATGAGGAAGCCGAAATCTACCGCCAATTGGATTTGCCCCCCACGACTTTCCTCGGTTATGAGCATCTGAGCGCTTCCGGCGAGGTCATCAGCCTGCTTAGCGGAGGCGAGGTTATCTCAGAAGCACATGCTGGCCAGCAAGTTCAAGTAGTCCTCAACAAAACACCTTTTTATGGCGCGAGCGGCGGGCAAGTGGGAGATAGCGGCGCAATCGAAGGGCCAGCGGGGCGCATCGAGGTGACCGATGTTCGCCATCCGCTGCCGAACTTGACCGTTCATTATAGCCGTGTGGTCACGGGCAAAGTGACAGTCGGCGACCCCGTCACCGCGCAGGTGGATCGAGAAAGGCGGCTGGACATCGCGCGCAACCATACCGCCACTCACCTGCTTCATCGGGCGTTGCGCCAGGTTTTAGGTGACCATGCCCGACAGGCGGGATCGTTAGTAGCGCCGGATCGTCTGCGTTTCGATTTCACGCAACTATCGGCGATGACCACAGAACAGTTGGAACAGGTGCAGGCCCTGGTCAACGCACGCATTCGTGATGACATCCCTGTTAACACACGGATGACCAGCTACCGCGAAGCCTTGGATTCCGGCGCGGTGGCCCTATTCGGGGAGAAGTACGGGGATGTCGTGCGCCAGGTGACGATGGGCGAATTCACCAGCGAACTATGCGGTGGCACGCACCTGCACTCGACCGGCCAGATCGGCACATTTTGGATTCTCTCGGAATCGAGCATCGGTGCCGGTTTGCGGCGCATTGAGGCGGTCACCGGTCACGGCGCGGAGGAATACCTCCGCCGGCAAACGGTTAGCCTGGCCGAAGCGGCGGAAGTCGTGGAAGCTAAACCGGGCGAATTGGCACAAAAGGTGCGCGGCCTGATAGAGCAACTGCGGGAGCAGCAGCGGGAGATCGAGTCCCTGCGGCGCGAGCTAGCCCAGCGAGAAGTGGAGAAGCTCTTGGCGAAGGCCCAAGATGTGGCCGAACCCGGCTCGGCGAGCATTCGCACGCTCGCTGTGCGGGTGGAGGCAGTAGACATGAACGGTCTGCGAGAAATGGCCGATATGTTTCGCAATTGCCTCGGCTCGGCCGCGGTGGTGCTGGGGGCTGTGATCAACGAGAAGCCAGCTCTGGTAGCGACAGCTACGCCGGACCTGGTAGAGCAGGGAATTGATGCCGCCAAGTTAATCCAGGCAGTAGCCAAGGTCGTCGGGGGCGGCGGAGGAGGGCGGCCCACTATGGCCCAAGCGGGCGGCAAGGACGCCTCCAAACTGGATGAAGCATTGGCCCTGGTTCCCAAACTCGTCAAAGAAATGGCGAAAAGGGACTGAGCACCTGGGGCTCGTTTTCGAGGTCACTGATGCATAGAGCGCGACAACGAATCCCGGCCAGTAGGCGCAAAGGGGCCACATCGAATGTCATCTACCGCTCGATCTTGCACATCGGAGATGAATGGGTGCGCGCTCTGCTGGTGGAAGTGCGCCCCGAGAACGTTCTCACCATAGGGGTCGGCAAGGAACGCCGCATTGACCGGGGGCCGGCGATAAAAGCAGCAACCCTGGCCTCGGTGTGTGAGGATGCTCTGCGACGAGCAGAGGACATGACAGAGCGCACTGTAGGATATCTTGTGGTGCCCGATGAGGCGATAGTCAGCATCCCTGGGCTGTATGTGCATAGCGTAATAGGCAGGGTACAGATGGTGCGCTCGCAGCCCGAAAGGGAGATAGGTCAACGGGAACTGCTGCGCCTGCTTTCCCGTCTTTATGATACTACCGAGCATCTGGCTGCTGTCGCCACTGTCCACAAGTCAGGTTCAGCATCTACGGTTTCTTCTTCATCTTTCGAGTTCCTACAGGCGAAGGTTATCGAGATGCGGGTGGATGGATATGAAGTGACCATGCCTATCCGCTTTCGAGGAAGCAAACTGGAGGCAGCAGCCGTTGCACTCTTTGCCGAGGCTCCTTTTATGGATGAGCTTCGTCTGCTGATGACCTACCTGGAATTGGCGCCGACGGCGGTCGCTACATCCTGGGCCATTGCCTCCTGTATGAACGAGCAAGAAGCCCTTGGTTTAGTGCTGGATAGCCATGAGACCACACTCTTTCTGCTGCGGCGAGGGACAGTTGTCGCCCTGGAGCGTTGTGCTTTCGGCGGCGAAGAGTTGGCCAGGGATCTGGCGGTGGCCTTGGGCCTGCCCCGCTTCCGCACGGATGCCCTTCAAGATGCTCATCGTCAAGGCGAACTCGACGAAAAGCAGATCGGCCAACTCGAAGAGGGGATGAGGTATAGTGCCCGACAGTGGCTGCAATCCCTAAACGGAGCTTTGAGCCGAATAGCGGAGCAGAATCCTCTACCACATCGCCTCTGCTTTTGGGAGATGTTCCCTGGCTTCCCTGCTTTGGAGCAAATCTTGCGCGGCTGGATGGAGACCTGGCCTCTGGATCGCTTTCCCGTTGTGCGTAAGGTGGGCCTTAAGGACATTCCCGGCATCAGCGAGCGAACAGGTGTGGCGGGAGGGGATCGTGGTATCTCACATGACCCAGAGGATGCAGCCGCTTTCGCGCTCGCCCATTATGCAGGAGGACTGCAGGAAGCTCTGCGACCTTTGGATGACTTGTTCTATCGAGCTGCCACAAGCGCCCGTCATGGCGCCTGGTTCGGCTAGGGATATGAGGCAGTGAGGGGTTTTCTTTGCAGCAAATTATCTATGTTGAGCATACGGATAACATAGCGACGATTCGCGAGAAACTAGAGCGTGCGCAAGCCAGCGAAGTCCTCCTGGTTGTGCCGTCGCGTTATCCAGTTTTGCGCGACCTGGTTAATCTAAAGCTGTTGAAACGTTATGCGCAGCATCTCGCTATTGATCTGGCTCTCGTGGTCAAGGACAGGCCAACGCAGGTTCTAGCGAAAGAGGTGGGATTTGTCCTCCTGCCCAACGTGGACAAGGGTCGCCAGATCAGCCTGCATGGTAGCGCCTTGGCTCGCCAAGCAGCCCGGCAAGGGGCTGTGCCCGCCGTTACGGGGGGAGCAGCGCAGCGAGCTTCTCCTTTTGCCTCTGTTTCGGCGGGCCAGAGCAGTCTCCTGAGCAGGGTGCTGACTTTGCTTTTCCTGTTAGGAGCGGCGGCGTTGTTGGCGGCGGGCTTTGTCTATATAGTGCTGCCGTCGGCATCCGTGACCCTGGTCCCTGCTGTGGAACCGGTCGAGGCGGCGATGGATATTGTGGCCATTCCAGGACTTGCGGATATTGATTACGGCAAGGGCCACATCCCCGCTACTATCATCTCTGTCACGCTTGATGCCAAGGCGGAAACACCGGCCACTGCTAAGCGAGACATCCCCGATACCCACGCGGAAGGCACCGTTGTCTTTGCCAACAAGACGAAAGAGTCTGTCACTGTGCCAAAGGGCACGATTATACGAACGACTGCGGGGAATCCCATACGCTTCTACACGGTCACAGAGGTGAAATTGCCTCCCACCTGGGGCGCGCACGAACGTGTAGGCATCATCTCCATGGAGCCTGGGCCGGCGGGCAACGTTAAGCGTCTGACCATCAGCGAGGTCGAGGGCGAGCTTTCTTTCCAGGTGGATGTGATCAACGATGAACCCACGCGAGGCGGTGGCCTCAAGCGGGTGAGCGTGGTCAGCGGGGAGGATATGGGGCGTGTGAAAAACAGCTTATTGGCGCGCCTGCAACAAGATGCGTATAACAAGCTGCAAACCAGGCTGGCGGCGACAGAGTTCATCCCCGCCGATACGGTCACGGTGGCCATCGCCGAGGAGAAGTACGACAAGGAAGTGGGAGACGTTGCCGACAGCATAGGGTTGCAACTGCGTATTCGCGCGTCAGGAACAGTGGTCGGCAGCGAGGAGGCGAACACCCTGATCTTGCGGCTGCTGGAAAGGCAGTTGCGTGAGGGCTATTCGCTGCTGCCCGAAAGCCTCCGTT
>CAYPON010000029.1:17184-18061 GCA_964412315.1 uncultured Anaerolineae bacterium
CCTCCGTTTCCAACCGGGAGCGGTCTTGGCCGTGGAAGGGCCTTCGGTCCGCTTCCGGATGAAAGCCTCGGGCCTGGCTGTGAGCGATATCAAGGAAGCCGAGGTGCGGAGCGGCATTGCTGGCAAACCGGCCGCCGAAGCGATCCAGTACCTGCTCGACCGGTGGGATTTCGAGGAATCCCCGCGATTGGAGATCAAGCCCGACTGGATAGAGCGTGCGCCCTGGCTGCCGTATCGGGTCGCGGTCAAAATCAAGGTCCCGCAAAGAAAATGACGCACGAGAGGGAGATGTCTCGCGTCCTGGCTCTGGATGTGGGGGACCGCCGCATAGGAGTCGCCATCAGTGACCCCACTAGGCTCCTGGCGCGTGGCCTGAAGGTTATCTACCGGCGCAAAGACGGCAGAGACTTGGCGACGATAGCGGCATTGCTGGACGAATACGAAGCTGGCGAGATCGTTATCGGCTACCCGCGTCATCTAAGTGGCGATGTGGGGGAGCAGGCCAGGCAGGTGGAGGAGTATGCGGAGGCGTTGGCGAACTATTTGGCAGAGCGCCGCGGGCCTGAGAGGCCCGTGCGGATCATCTTTTGGGACGAGCGCTTCTCTTCCGTGACAGCCGAGGAAATCCTCCATGGGACTGGCCGACGGCCGCGGGAGCAGCGCCGTGGCGATGGGTCGAGGCGATCTATCGCCATGAGGCGCTCGGTTGATGCGGTAGCCGCCGCGGTGATCCTGCAGGATTATCTGAACGCGCACCTGGCACGTCGTCAGGCGTCATCTGCTGAGGCGCCCCCCAACGCTATGTCATGCTGAGCGAAGCATCCCAACTAGGAGGAAAAGTGCGAGACCTATTAGGTAGCCTGTTGCGATGCCTGAC
>CAYPON010000030.1:0-17747 GCA_964412315.1 uncultured Anaerolineae bacterium
GACTGGTATCGGCGGCTCTTTAACGAGGATTACATCAAAATAGACTGGCACGACCGCACGCCGCAGGAGGTGGAAGGGATCATCCGGTTGCTGGAGCCGAAAGAAGGGGCGAAGATCCTCGACCTCTGCTGCGGCTATGGCCGACACGCCATCCCCCTGGCCACGCGGGGCTACGAGGTCACGGGCGTTGATCTCTCCGAGACTATGCTGGCAAAGGCGAAGCGAGATGCCCAGGTCAGTGGAGTGCATGTGGATTGGATGCAGGCCGACGCGCGGGATTTGCCCTTTGCGGCCACTTTTGATCTGGCCTTAAACCTGTTTACAGCCTTTGGCTACTTTGAACGGGAGGGAGACAACCTGCGCGTGTTGCGTGAGGTGGCGCGCGTGCTGAAGCCTGGAGGACGTTTCCTGTTGGACACGGCCAACCACGACTTTTTGGTGCGCTATTTCCAGCCGCAGAGCTGGCACTCCTACAGCGGCGTCTTGCTCCTGGAGGAGCGGAGCTTTGACCCGGTGGAAAGTCGCATCGAGGGCGTGTGGACGGTGGTTCATGCCGATGGCACGCGGCGGGAATATCCACACTCTATACGCGCCTACACCTTTGCTGAACTGAGGCTGCTGTTGACCCTGGTGGGTCTTGAGGTGCTTCAAGTGTACGGCGGCTATGAGAAACAGACATTTAGCTGGGATGCGCCACGTATGTTGATCGTCAGCCAGAAATGAGTGATATGAACGAGGAGGATACAAAATGCCAAAGATTCGAGAATCCAAATACAATCCACAAGAGATCGAAGCCAAGTGGCAGAAACGCTGGGAGGAGAGCGGCCTGTACAAGACGGTTGAGGATGCGAATCGCCCGAAGTTCTATTGTCTGACTATGTTGCCCTACACGTCGGGGGATCTGCACATCGGTCACTGGTACGCCAAGGCCCCTTCTGACGCGCGGGCGCGCTACATGCGGATGAAGGGCTACAATGTGTTTTTTCCCATCGGCTTTGACGCCTTTGGCCTGCCGGCGGAGAACGCAGCGATCCAGCATGGCATCCATCCCTATAAGTGGACGATGGAGAACATTGAGCGCATGCGCAAGCAGTTAAAGAGCATGGGAGCCATGTGGGCCTGGGATCGAGAGGCGATCAGTTGTGTGCCGGGTTACTACAAGTGGACGCAATGGTTCTTCTTAAAGTTCTATGAGATGGGGTTGGCCTACAAGAAGTTCGCGCCGGTGGACTTCTGCCCCAAGTGCAACACGACCCTGGCACGAGAACAGGTCTGGGGTGAAGATCGGCATTGCGAACGTTGTGAGACACCCGTCATCAAGAAGGATCTAAACCAGTGGTTTTTCGCCATCACCAAGTATGCCGATGAACTCTTGGATTTCAGCCAGATTGACTGGCCGGAGCGCGTGCGCGTCATGCAGACCAATTGGATCGGGCGCAGCGAGGGGGCGGATGTCATCTTCAAGAGCGAGCAGGGGGATGAGATCGTCGTCTTTACCACGCGGCCCGATACTTTGTGGGGGGCGACCTTCATGGTGCTGGCGCCGGAGCATCCACTGGTAGACAAGCTGACGATGCCAGAACGACGCGCCGAGGTGGAAGCCTATGTCATGCAGGCGCGCCGGCAAAGCGATATCGAGCGGGAAGCCGTGGACAAGGAAAAGACGGGCGTGTTCATCGGGGCCTATGCCATCAATCCGGTCAATGGTGAACGCATCCCGATCTGGATCGCGGACTATGTGTTGATGACCTATGGCACGGGGGCGATCATGGCTGTGCCTGCTCATGACGAGCGCGACTTTGCCTTTGCCTTGAAGTTTGGGCTGCCGATCATTCCCGTCATCTCGCCGCCAGGGGACATCGCCAAGAGCTATGCCATGAAAGGGACGATGCGCGGGGGCTTCGCCCAAGCTCTCTCCCAGGCAGGGATCGCCTATGAGGAGCGAGATGGCTCGTTGTTCGTGACCCTGCAAGCTCCGCAGATTGAGCGCTACATCGCGCTGGCACAGGCTTATGTGCGACCCGATTCCTGGACGGAGGTCGCTGGCGCGCGCTGGGCCTTCGTCTTCGCCGACAGGGTCATAGATTTCGAGGGGGTTGCCAGTGAGAAGGCCGTCCTGGAGCGATGCAAGGCGTTAGAGCCTAGCGTACGGGACAAGCGCACCGTGGTGGAGATGCTGTCGGCGCAGCCTTTCTACCAGGATGTCCTATATCATGCCGCTTACGGCAGGATGATCAATTCTGGGCCGTTCAGCGGAACGCCGGGCGACGTTGCTAGGAAGAAAGTGACAGCTTGGCTGGAGGAGAGAGGGATCGGCAAGATGGCCGTGCGCTATCGCCTGCGCGACTGGCTGATCTCTCGCCAGCGGTATTGGGGCGCGCCCATCCCCATGGTCTATTGCGACCAATGCGGCATCGTCCCTGTGCCCTACGAGGACCTGCCAGTGCTGCTGCCGGAGGATGCCGAGTTCCTGCCCACCGGCGAATCCCCGTTGAAATATCATGAAAAGTTCGTCAACACCACCTGTCCCAAGTGCGGCGGCCCGGCCAAACGGGAGATAGATACCATGGACACTTTCATGTGCTCCTCCTGGTATCAGTACGCTTACCTGAGTCCGTACTATGAGGGAGACGTGCCTTTTGACCCGGAAAAGGGCCACTACTGGCTGCCCGTGGATCAATACACCGGCGGCATCGAGCACGCCACGATGCACTTGATGTACACGCGCTTCTTTACCAAGGCGATACGCGACATGGGACTGGTGGACTTTGGCGAGCCGATGAAGCGCCTGTTCAATCAGGGGATCATCCTGGGCGAGGACAGCGAAAAGATGTCCAAATCGCGCGGCAACGTCGTCAATCCTGACAATTTCGTGGCGACGGTGGGTGCGGATACGATGCGCGCCTATCTGATGTTCATCGGCCCCTGGGAGGAGGGAGGGCCGTGGAGCAGCCAGGGCATCGAGGGGATTTATCGCTTCCTGAACCGTGTCTGGGAGGTGGTAGTAGCGCCTGCGCCCGCACCGAAGGAAAAGCCGACGACGGAAGCTATCGCCGCGTTGCGCCGCATCACGCACAAGACGATCCGCAAAGTGACCAGCGACATGGAAGGCTTTCACTTTAACACCATGCTGGCGGCCATGATGGAGTTCAACAATTACCTGCTCAAGGCCAAGAGCAGCGCGGTGTACGGGTCGGAAGCCTGGGGGGAGGCGATTCGCAGCCTGATCCTGATGCTGGCGCCACCCTGCCCCCATATCGCCGAGGAGCTATGGGAGCGCATCGGCGGGGGGTACAGCGTGCACCAGCAACGTTGGCCGGAGTGGAGTGAGAAACTGGCAGCGGACCAGATGATCGCGCTAATCGTTCAAGTCAACGGCAGGGTTCGCGATCGTTTGACCGTGCCCGTGGACACCAATGAAGAAAAGCTGAAAGAACTGGCCTTGGCCAGCGAGGGAGCCAGGCGCTACACCGAAGGCAAACAGGTCGTTAAAGTGATCCTGGCCGAGGGCAGGCTGGTTAACATCGTGGTGCGCTAGGCGAGCATATCAGACCACCTTCCCGAAAGCCAAAGCTTTCGGGAAGGTTCTTTCCCCGGAAAACCTGATTTGACAATTCGGCCATAGATGGTTATAATCAATCTCTGCTGGCAAGAGTAAATTGCTCTTGGCGAGTATTATCCAGGGAGGTATCGTTTTGTGTATGCTGTAGTGGAAGCAGGTGGCAAGCAGTATAAGGTGAGCGTCGGACAGGTGATAGACGTGGAGAAGCTTGCCGCACAAGAGGGCGAGAGGGTCGAGTTGAACCGTGTGCTCATGGTCGGCCAGGGTGAGCAAATCCGTGTGGGCACGCCATGGGTGGAGGGGGCGAAAGTTTTTGCCACGGTCATGGGGCACGATCGAGCACGCAAGGTCTTGGCGTTCCGTTATATGCCCAAGGAGCGCCTTCGTCGTATACGAGGTCATCGGCAGAGTTTTACCCGTTTGAAAATCGAGGAAATCGTTGCATGAAGCCATCCCCCTTACGTCAGTGGGGGGATAGTTGATAGAGGAGGTTTCGTCATGGCGCATAAGAAAGGTGGCGGCAGCAGCCGCAACGGGCGGGATAGCGCGGGACGCCGCCTGGGTGTGAAGCGGTTCGCAGGCGAGCTTGTCACTCCCGGCACCATCATCGTTCGCCAACGGGGTACCCAATTCCATGCGGGCAACAACGTCGGCGTGGGCAAGGATCATACCCTCTTTTCTGTGATTCAGGGTTACGTCAAGTTCGAGTTCATCAGCAAGGACAGGCAGCGCGTCAGCGTCTATCCAACTGCCGGTTAGGAGAGACCTCCGAGGTCTATGGGCGAAAGAGGCAAGAAGTGAAGAGGGACATACACCCGAAATACTATCCTGAGGCCAAGGTGATTTGCGCCTGTGGCAATACCTGGACAACGGGTTCGACGGTTCCTGAGATCCATACCGACGTTTGCTCGGTTTGCCACCCGTTCTTCACGGGTGAGCAGCGCATCGTGGACACCGCTGGACAAGTTGACCGTTTCCGCCGTCGTCTGGCCAGGGTGGAGGAAATGGCTGCCCAGCCGGCCCCTGCAAGCTCTGAGGAGGGAAAGGAAGCTGCGGCCCCGACTCCAGGGAAGAGACAAGGGGTTAAGGCCAAGCCGGTCTCGCGGAAGGCGACACGACAGGCGCAGGAAAAACCTTCTGCAGAGCAATAATGTTGCCTTGGTCTACCGCTGCAAAAGGACAGAGTGGGCACACTCTGTCTTTTTTGTGTTGGGCGATGTGCAGGCTTGGACGAGGAGGAAAAGATGGGTTATCCCCGCTACAATGGTGGTTGGGTTGAGTTGATCTGTGGGAGCATGTTCAGCGGCAAGACGGAGGAATTGATCCGGCGTGTCAAGCGAGCGCAGATCGCCAAACAGAAGGTGCAGGTCTTCAAGCCGAGCGTTGATACGCGGTATACACTGGAAAGGGTGACCTCCCATAGCGGGGCGCAAATGAGCGCAACTACCGTGCGGGAGGCCAGAGAGATTCTGGAGTTAGTAGAAAGCGACACCGCCGTGGTGGCGATTGATGAGGCGCAGTTTTTTGATTGGGCTATCGCCGATGTCTGCAATGAACTGGCGGACCGGGGTGTGCGAGTGATCGCCGCTGGCCTGGACATGGATTTCCGTGGGGAACCCTTTGGCCCCGTGCCTGTGCTCATGGCCCAGGCGGAGATTGTGGACAAGTTGCAGGCCATCTGTGCGTGTTGTGGGGCGCCAGCCAGCCGCACGCAACGTCTGGTGAACGGGAAGCCGGCCTCTTATCACGATCCCGTAATCCAGGTGGGGGCGGCCGAGGCCTACGAGGCGCGCTGTCGTGTCTGCCATCAGGTGCCGGGGAAGGAATAGCTGATGAACGATTTCCACTACGGGGGGCAGGCGGTCCTTGAAGGCGTGATGATACGTGGTCAGAAGAGCGTGGCTGTCGCTGTCCGCGACCCGGCTGGCCGGATCGTGACCCATAATGAGCTGCTGGATTCCCCGATATATAAAAGTCGCTGGAGCAGGATGCCCCTGCTGCGCGGGCTGATCATGTTGTGGGACACACTCAGCCTGGGCTATCGCGCCCTGATGTTCTCGGCGAATGTCGCTCTCCAGGGGGAAGGAAAGGGAGAAGAGGCCAAGTTTACCGGGGGCATGATGTGGGGCAGCTTGGTGATCTCCCTAGTTTTCGTCGTAGGCGTATTCTTCCTGTTCCCGCTCTTTTTGATCGGTTTGGTGGATCGCTATATCACCTCTCCCTTGCTCAGCAATCTCATCGAGGGTCTGATTCGCCTGGGATTGTTCCTCTTGTATCTGGTAACGATCAGTTTTCTGCCCGATATACGCCGGGTCTTTGCCTATCATGGCGCGGAGCATAAGACGGTGAACGCCTACGAAGCGGGTGTTGCGTTGGAGCCGGCTAGGGTAAAGATGTTCAGCACAGCCCACATGCGCTGTGGCACGAGTTTTCTTCTGCTGGTTCTGGTCGCCTTCGTGTTCATTACCACGCTGTTGGGCCGCCCTCCTATATGGGCGCGTTTCCTGTCCCGCATTCTCCTGGTGCCTCTCGTCGTCAGCCTCGCCTACGAATGGCTGAAATTCGGCGCATCTCACTACGGAAATCCTCTGGTGCGTTTGCTGGCAGCGCCGGGCCTGGCACTGCAACGTCTCTCCACCCGCGAGCCGACGGACGATATGGTGGAGGTGGCCATCATCGCTTTGCGGGACGTGCTGAAGGCCGATGGAGCGACTTCGTGATGATCCAACCTGAGCCTAACTTGTGAGGTGAGGAATGAGCATAAAAGAGGAGTTACTGGCTAAGGCAAGAAAACCCTCTGAGGATGCGCTCCGCCTGCATCCTTTCTACCGAGGCAAGATTTGCACAGCACCCAAGTGCGCCATTCGCAGCTTCGATGATTTCGCTATCTGGTACTCGCCGGGCGTAGCGGCGGCTTGCCGCGCCATCGTCAGCGATCCGCTGCAAAGCTACGAGTTCACGAATCGCGCGAACACGATTGCCGTGGTCTCAGATGGCACGCGCGTCCTGGGCCTGGGGGACATCGGCCCGGAGGCAGGGATGCCGGTCATGGAGGGGAAGGCGCTGTTGTTCAAGTATCTGGGAGGCGTGGACGCAGTGCCGCTCTGCCTGGATACCAAAGACCCTGACGAGATCATCCACATGGTCAAACTTATCCAGCCCTCCTTCGGGGGCATCAACCTGGAGGATCTCGCGCAGCCCAAATGCTTCCATATCCTGGATGCTTTGCGCAGCGATCCAGCGGTCAAAATCCCTGTGTGGCACGACGACCAGCAAGGGACAGCCACTGTGCTTCTGGCCGGGCTGATCAACGCCCTTAAGCTGGTCGCCAAGGAGTTGAACAGGGTCAAAGTGGCCATGATTGGTATGGGGGCGGCCAGCGTGGCCACCCTGCGCTTGCTGGTGGCGAGCGGCATGAAGATGGGCCAACTGGTAGCGGTGGATAGCAAAGGCATCCTTCATCCCAACCGCCATGATGTTGAAGAGCGCCAGGAGGAATTTGCCGACAAATGGCGTGTCTGCCTGGAGAGCAACGCCGAAGGGGTTCGCGGCGGAATCGCTGAGGCGATGCGCGGCGCGGATGTCTGCATTGCTTTTTCCACGCCGGGGCCGGGGACGATCAGGCCGGAATGGGTCGCACAGATGGCCTGCGACGCCATCGTCTTTCCTTGCGCCAACCCGATCCCGGAGATTTGGCCATGGGAAGCCAAAGAGGCCAGGGCGCGCATCGTTGGCACCGGGCGCTCCGATTTTTCTAATCAACTCAACAACTCGCTTGTCTTCCCCGGCGTTTTCCGTGGGACGCTTGATGTGCGCGCCAGGACGATCAGCGATGAGATGTGCCTGGCTGCCGCTGCGGAGTTGGCGCAATACGCCGTGGATCGCGGGATTGACGATGACAACATCGTTCCCAAGATGGACGAGCGGGAGGTTTATCCGCGAGAGGCTGTCGCCGTGGCCATGAAGGCGCAGGAGCAGGGGCTGGCGAGGATCGCCATGAGCCGCGAGGCCCTCTTGGACAAAGCGACCAGGATGATTCAGGCGGCGCGAGAGATGACAGAGATACTGATGCGCGAGGGGGCCATCCCTCTGCCGCCCCAAGTGTGACCCAAACATGTCATGCTGAGCGCAGCGAAGCATCTCCTTCTTGCAGAGCGAGACCCTTTGCTTCGCTCAGGGTGACAACAGCGGGTCAGCGAGACGTTGTACATACCGCAGATTGCTGGCAGTCGCTGCCACTCAAAGGGGAGGGAGACTATTTCTCCCCTTTTTTGCGTAAGCACTGGCAAACGCTATAAAGGGCTATGCTACAGCGAAAGGGAGCAAGGATATATGGAAGAAGGAATACTTGTTCGTGCGCAAACTCTCAAAGCTTTCGTCGCGCGCGCCTTACAGCGGCTGGATGTGCCAGCAGAGGATGCGACGACGGTCGCCGACATTTTGGTCGCCGCCGATCTGCGCGGCATTGATTCGCATGGTGTGGCTCGTCTGCGACGCTATGTGAGCGGTCTGCACAACGGCTCGATCAAAGCCCGTCCGAACATCCGCGCCGCATACGAGTCGCCGTGCAGCGCCACACTGAATGGGGATTCCGGGTTGGGTCATGTCATCGGCAAATACGCCATGGAGCTGGCCATTCAGAAGGCCAAATCGGTGGGCATTGGCGTCATTGCCGTGCGCAACAGCACGCATTATGGGATCGCCGGTTATTATGCGATGATGGCTTTGCCACACGACATGATCGGCTGCTCGCTGACCAGCGCACGAAGCCGCATTGTGCCGACCTTTGGGAGACGGAAGTGGCATGGGACGAACCCGATTGCCGTGGCGGTTCCTTCGGGCAAGGAACTGCCCTTTGTGCTGGATATGGCGACCGCCGTCGTCCCGGACGGCAAGATCGAGGTGTATAGCCGCCTGCGCAAGCCGCTTCCCGTCGGTTGGGTGATCAATGAACAGGGGGAACCGGATACCGATGCTACGGACGTCCTGATGCGTATGCGCAAGGATCAGGGGGGAGGCACGCTCCCTCTCGGTGGGCAGGGGGAGACCTTTGGCGGGCACAAAGGGTACGGCCTGGGGCTGCTGGTGGATATCCTGTCTGGCGTTCTCTCCGGCGCCGGTTGGGGGCCGCTGATCAGCGATAGCGGCTGGGCCAATTTGGGACACTTTTTCGCCGCCATGCGCGTGGATCTCTTCCGACCGATAGACGAATTCAAGGCCGAGATGGACACTATGATCCGCCGCTTGAAGGCTGAACCCAAAGCGCCGGGCCATGACCGCATCTATATCCACGGCGAGAAGGAGTTCGAGAGCACCCAAGAACGCCTGGCGTCTGGTATCCCTCTCCATCCGCTGGTTATCGAGGATCTGCAAAAGATCGCTGCCGAGTTGGGTGTAGAGTACGATTTGTGAGGACTTCTGAAGTCTCTCGGATTTCTCAGGAGCGACCAATGTTCATCATGCCCTATGGCAAAGAGAGTTTGACTTTCGATCTACCCTCCGGCATGACTGGCGAGTTACTGCTTTCCAACGAGCGCCCCACTTTGGCTGACCCGGTAGTGGCTATAGCCGAAGCTCTGGCGCACCCAGTCGGCTCTCCGCCTCTGCGGGAACTAGCCCGACCCAACAGCCGCGTTTGCATCGTGTTCACGGATAGCACGCGCGCCAGCCCGGATGCTCTCCTGGTTCCCCCTATGCTTGAGGCTTTGGCGCAGGCGGGCGTCGCCGATGCGAATATCACCTTGCTCTGTGGTGTGGGGATGCACCGGCCAAGCACCTGGGAAGAAAAAGTCGCCAAGTTGGGGCGCGACATTGTGGAGCGGTACCGGGTGATGGATTCGAATCCTCACAACCCCCAACTCCTGGTGGACCTGGGCATCGCCTCTACCGGTGCGCCGATGGTTGTAAGCCGCATAGCTTGCGAGGCGGATTTGCTCATCGTCACGGGCATCGTCGAGCCGCATCAATACGCAGGGTTTTCGGGCGGATGCAAGACGGTGGCTATCGGTGCTGGCGGCGAGGCCCTGATCGAGTATACGCACAGCGCGCGAATGCTCGATCATCCGGCGACTCGCCTGGGCCGCATCGAGGGAAATCCTTTTCATCAGACTATCACCGAAGTGGCGCGGCGTGCCAACCTTCGTTTTATTCTAAACGCTGTTTGCAGCGGTCGGGGCGAGATCGTGGCAGTGCGGGCTGGTGAGCCAGAGGCGGCGTTCCGCGAGTTGGTGGCCGAAGCACGTGAGCTTTACATCAAGCCGATCCGCCGACAATATGAACTGGTGGTAGCAGGTGTAGGGTATCCGAAGGGGGCTAATCTTTATCAAGCGTCGCGAGCAGCGACCTATCTTTATTTCGCACCTACGCCGGTGGTGCGGCCGGGTGGCGTCATCATCATCCCTGCGCGCTGTCAGGAGGGGGCGGGCCAAGGGGTCGGCGAACGCCGTTGTTGGGAGGCGCTCTGCCATGCCCCTGATGTCCAATCGTTGCTGGCCGAAATGCGTCGGCGGCCTTTGCAGGCTGGGGAGCAGCGTGCCTATATGCTTGCTCAAGTTTTGGCTTTCTGCACCGTGATCATCGTTGGCGCGGAATGCCCACAGACCGTGCGTGAGATGAAAATGATCCCAGCCCAAGATATGGAGGAGGCTTTTTCTATCGCTGCTGAGCTGATTGGGCCGAAAGCTGACGCTTTGATTGTGCCCCATGCTCTGTTGACATTGCCTGTGATCGAATGAAAGGAAGATCGCATGTTCAAGATGACCTATCGAGATAAAGAGTGGCAACTGGAGGCCGGAATAACGTTGCACCAGGCGATTCTCAAGGTCAGGCTCAACCCTGAGAATGTGCTGGGATTGCGTGAGGGCAAGCTTATACCCGATGAGACGATCCTGGCCGACGGTGATAAAGTCGTGCTGGTCACCATAGTCTCCGGCGGCTAGTTGCCGATGGATCAAAAAGGCGTGTATTGGTGCGCTTTTGGTGAGGAGCCAGCAGCCGAGAGGCGGCTGGCTCCTTCATTTCTCGGCCAGGAGGTTTGTAGTTCGTCTGGCAAGGTGGTATAATTAGTCAGCGATCTTTTTTACATAACGCACTTATGATTCATAGTCAGCAAAGGCCTGCATCGCCTGGTCTCATGGTCACAAAAGAGGGGATATTTTGATCTGGCTACTCTGGGTTCTGGGAACTTTTCTCACCGTCACAGTGTCGAGCGGCCTGGCCGGGCGATACGGCAAAGGGTGGCTTTTCGCTATCTATGCTGTGTCCATTGTCATCGCCAATGTCACGGCCAGCAAGTTGATGACTGTTTTTGGGTTGACGGTCGCCGCCGCGGACATCATCTATACCATCGGCTTTACCACCATTGACCTGATCAATGAGTATTACGGCAAGGCGGAAGCAAGGCACGCCATCGTCACTGCCTTCTTTGCCAACGTGATTTGGGCCTTCTCCGCCTATATCGCCGTGAATCTGCCGCCGGCCGACATCTTTGCCGCAATGCAACCCCAATTTGCAGCGGTGATCGGCCTGGCGCCGCGCATCGTCCTGGCCAGTATGCTCGCTTACTACATCGCCAGCAGGGCGGATGTGTTCGTTTACCATTTCCTTCGTGAACGGCACGTGCCGGTTTGGGGACGGATCATCGGCAGCAACGCCGTCTCCCTCCTTGTGGATAGCGTGATTTTCAGCACGGGTGCCTTTTATGGTGTTTTCCCAGTGGTGCAGGTCATTGTGGGACAGTATGTGATCAAGATCGTCATCACGTTGTTGAATGTGCCTTTTGCCTATCTTGCCCGAAGCGTGTATCGCTGGAGCGTCGGCGGGCAGGTAGCCTCGTAGCCTCAGGATTCATGCCTGCGGGAAAGCGTACCTGCCTAGGAATTGACTGTAAGGGGTGAAACATTTATGGCTTCAGAAGGTTTACTGATACCCGAGGAACTGCCGCCCGATCATCGCTCCGGCTACGTCAGCGTGATTGGCAGGCCGAACGTGGGCAAGTCCACGCTCATGAACGCCTTTCTGGGCCAAAAGATCGCCATCGTCTCCGAAAAACTGCAAACGACGCGCAATCGTATCCTGGGTATCCTGACGCGGCCTGACGCGCAGGTGATCTTTGTAGATACGCCGGGCATCCACAAGCCGCTGCACAAGTTGGGCGAGTTCATGGTTGAGACCGCCAAGAGGGCTATTCCCGATGCCGATGTCATCTGCTTTGTCGTGGATGTCTCCACATGGCCGACGGATGAGGATAAGCAAATCGCTGGCCTGCTGGATTCGGTGAGAGCCAAGCCCATCATCCTGGTCTTGAACAAAGTGGATCTCCTGAATGCCGAGGATTTGGCTTCTCATGCGCAGGCATATCGCGCTTTGGGGAACTTTGCCGCGGAATATGCGACCTCCGCCTTGCACGGCGACAACTTGGATGCACTCTTGGCGGGCATTGTTGCCCACCTGCCTGTCGGCCCCCGCTATTATCCCGAAGAGCAAATAACTGACCAGATGGAGCGCTTCTTGGCCGCCGAGTTGATCCGCGGGCAGGCCTTGCACGCTCTGCGCCAGGAGGTGCCCTACGCGCTGGCGGTAGTGGTAGAGCAATTCCAAGAGAGGCGGGAGGGAGTCGTCTACATCGAAGCCAATATCTACGTGGAGAAAGAGTCCCAGAAAAAGATCGTGATCGGCCGGGGCGGCAGCATGTTAAAGCAGATCGGCCAGGCCGCACGCCGCGAGATCGAGGCCATGTTGGAGGCCCGGGTTTATTTGGAGCTTTGGGTCAAGGTGCGGGAGGGTTGGCGCAAGAAGGATAAAGAACTGCGGCAGTTCGGCTATGCGCTGCCTTCCAAGAAGATGGAGGTCTAATATGCAATTAGCCCATGCACACCGTTGGGATGTTTCCGTACCGGAGGCCATCGCCATTCAGCGTGACCTGCGCCGCTGGGTGGTGATGGAGAACAGGTTAGGCGAGGTCAAGACGATAGCAGGCGTTGACGTCAGCGCGCAGGAAGATACGAGCCGTGCGGCGGTCGTGGTGCTGAGTTATCCTGATTTGCTGCCTTTGGATAGCAGCGTGGCCGCGTTGCCGCTGCAATTCCCCTACGTGCCGGGCCTGCTCTCCTTTCGCGAGGTTCCCGCCATCCTGGCGGCTTTCGACAAGTTGTTTCGCTTGCCCGATCTGATTATCATTGACGGACAGGGCGTAGCGCATCCTCGTCGTATCGGCATCGCCACGCATCTGGGCGTGTTGCTCGACCATCCCACCATCGGCTGTGCCAAGTCGCGGCTGTGCGGGGAGTACAAAGAGCCAGATGCCGAGGCGGGGAGCTATACCTATCTCTACGATCAAGGCGAGGTGATTGGGGCGGTGGTCAGGACGAAGGCTAATGTCGCCCCCCTCTTTGTCTCGGTGGGGCATCGCGTTGACCTGGCTACGGCCATCGCCTATGTCTTGCGCTGTTGTCGCAAATACCGGCTCCCTGAGACAACCCACTGGGCGCATCAGGTGGCAGGGGGCATGTCTTTCTCACCTCGCGATGACAAGGATCGCGAAGTCCAGATGAGGTTGCCGATCTGAGGATCAACGCCGCGGAGGATAAAATGATCTTGTTCCTGCGCAGAACTTCACCACAGAGGACGCAGAGAGCACAGAGGTTTTCATATATTCTCTGTTCCGTGTCCTTTGTGGTGATATTGCTTGCCGTGGCCTTTTTTGTACCTGTGAAAGAGTTGGGTGTGCTCCGACGGCCTACGGTGGCGCAGAGTGGGGGCTTTGTAGGAATTGTGACGGATATCACCTCCGACCTGCCTATCTCCAAGGCGCGAATCCGCGCAGGGGACGTCACTGTTTACAGCGATGCCAGCGGCCATTATCGCCTATCGCTCCCCCCTGGTGCCTATGCCGTGCGTGTTGTAGCGAAGGGCTATATCGGCATGACAGAGACCAGGCAGTGGCTCGCCCCAGGAGAGGCCAAGAGGCTGGACTTGCAGATGTTCCCCGAATCGCTGACCCCGGCACAAGAGGCGACTCTGAGAGAGAAATTGGGCATCCAGCCGCAAGAGCCGCCAACCCCCGCCGAGCTGGCCGCAGCTTCGGAGCGCGGCTTTGGCATCACGGCGACGAGGGACATTCCCCGCACCATCCGTGTGTTGATGCCCGATCGCACCGTGGTCGAGATGGAGATGGACGAATATCTCAAAGGCGTCGTGCCCCAGGAGATGTTCCCGACCTGGCCGATGGAGGCGCTCAAGGCGCAAGCGGTTGCTGCTCGCTGCTATGCAGCGACGACGCGCAAGCACCAGCACGAAGGAGCCGACGTTTGCACGAGGACGCACTGCCAGATGTGGCGGTCCACCCACTACGACACGACGGATCGCGCCGTGGATGAAACGCATGGTGTGGCGGCCAGGTATGGCGGTTACGTCATTCAAGCCTTTTTCTTCGGCCACTGCGACGGGCGCACGCGCAACAGCGAGGATGTGTGGGGCGGCTATCTCCCCTATTGTCGGAGCGTGGCCTGCCCCTGCGGATTCACCTGGCGCTGGGGGCATGGGGTAGGAATGTGCCAGGAGGGAGCGCGGGCCCTGGCGCAACAGGGAAGGGGCTATCAGGAAATCCTGCGGCACTATTATACCGGCATCGAGGTGGCGACCACCGCGCCGCCTCGCCTGAGCGAGGGCCGGGTCTGGCCGATGCAAGGAAACAGCTACGCCTCCTTCGCCTTCCGCGTGACCTATGCTGATAGCGATGGCGATTCGCCCGCAGAGGCGGTGGTGGCCATTGACGGGGTCTCTCACGCCATGGCCTACGCTGGCGGGGATTACAGAACAGGAGCACAGTATGTGTACACGACCACCTTGCCCGCTGGCGATCATAGCTATCGTTTCTACTTCGATGACGGCTATGGGCATCTGGTGGCATGGCCAGCCGTTGGCGAGGCCACGGGGCCTGTGGTGACGGTGCCGGCGCGGGGCGCACCCACGCCCACTCCCACCCCTACGCCAGCCTCTGGCCAAACGCAAGGGGCCAGATGGAGCCAAACCACCCTCCGCGATTGGAGCGGGGGCACTTTCAGCGGCGTTATCACCTCTACCCTGGGAAATGGGGCGTTGACGCTCCCCGCTGATGTGCTTTCCGGCACATACACCTCGACCATTTATCAAGCGCCACTATCGTTCGTTGCTCTCGGCTCGAACTGGCTGGCCCTTCTGCCGCCGGGCAGTAGCATGTCGCTCTGGATTCGGGCGAGTGCCAACGGTCAGGATTGGTCCGGTTGGGAAGAGGTGCCGGAGATGGACGCTGAGCGGGGGGAAACTCGCGCTCCTTATGGCGAACTGCTCTATCTGCCGGGCCGATACTGTCAGTATCGGGTGGCCTTGCGCCGCCATTCCGCCGCCGTGCAGCCTTACATCACCTCTATCACCCTGACCTATATCAACTCTTCCTGGGGCCCGACGACCAGCGAGGCGCGGAGCATGGCGCTCTCTCGACATAGGCGGACGCAGGAGGTCGGGCCAGAGATCATCCGCCGCGCCGAGTGGGGCGCCAGGGAGGAGTGGATGACCTGGGAGCCGGAATATCGCGCGCCCAAGACCTTTATCATCCACCACACCGTCACCTCCAGCGGCGGGCTTGATTCGGCGTCCGTGGTGCGCGCCATCTATTATTACCACGCGGTCACGAACGGCTGGGGGGACATCGGCTACAACTATTTGATTGACGACCGGGGGAATGTCTATGAGGGCCGCTACGGCGGCGAGGGCGTCGTCGGGGGGCACGCCAGGGCATACAATTGGGGCAGCATCGGCATCGCCCTATTGGGTGATTATTCCCGCGCTGCGCCATCGCCGGCGGCGCTCGCTGCCCTGGCGGAGCTAATGGCGTGGAAGGGAAATTTGCATTTCATCCATCCGCTCCGCGAAGGGGACTTCATTGACAAGATCCTGCCGAATATTATGGCGCACCGCGATTGCCAGCCGCAAACGACCTGCCCCGGCAATGGTATGTACACCCTGCTGCCCAGCACCCGCCAGCAGGTCATGGCGCGAATGCAGCAAATCCCGCCCAACGGGGAGTTCCTGGAACCGGCGCAGGATGCTCTGGTGAGGAGCGTGCAGCCAGTTTCCGTCAGGGGAAGCCCGGCGGTGGCTTTGCTGGAACTTCACGTGGATGGTGTGCTGCGGGCATCAAGCACCTCCAATCCCTTCCTCTGGAAATGGAATACGACGCTGGAGAGCGATGGGCTGCACCAGTTGAAGTTGGTGGCGATAACGGCTGCCGGCCGCTCCCATGAACAGGTCATTGGGGTAAAGGTTGACAACACACCGCCCGTCGGAGGCGTGTCCCTGCCTCCTTTTGTCAATAGCCGCGACGTGTCCTTGGGCGCGCAGGCCACTGGTGCGGATCGCATGCAATGGGGCTTTGGCTGGCTTTGGGAGGGGGAGGATCTCTATCATCAGATCGGCACCGGCCACCTTGTCTCGGACACGGCAGCCCTCAACGGGCGAGCGTGGCATGGCCGAGCGGGCCTGGATCGCGCGGGATTCTGGTATGGCCCCTATCTCTGCGGCCTTCCGCTGGGCCGCGACTATTGGCCCTACTTCCGCCTCAAGGTCGTGGAGAATAGCTCGGCCAGCCAGGTGGCGCGCCTGGATGTGGTGGACAAGGAGGGTCAGCGTATCCATCAGGAACGGTCGCTGGAATGCCGCGACTTTCCTCTCGCGGGCAGGTATACCGAGTTCCCGCTGCCGTTCTCCTATGTGAGCTATGGAGGCACCTGTCAGAATGTTGGGGTGGACGACGGGCTGGAATTCCGCACCTGGTTCTCTAGCCAGGCGGATCTCTACCTCGACCGGGTGCAGCTTTTCACTGCTCCGGAGCCATATAGTCCGAGCCTCGCGCTCACTTTGCCCGCAGGTGAGGGAAGGAAGGAGATAGCCGTCCGCTATCTGGATCAGGCGGGCAATCCTTCGGCAGTCTATACCGCCACGACGCTGCTGGATATGACCCCTCCGGTCTGGTTGGGCGGTGGCGGCAGCGGCTACGCGCTGGTGAGGGATTCCCTCTCCGGCCTGGATGTTAGCAGCGCGCAGTACGCGCGTTCCGGGGATGGGCAGACCTGGGATGACTGGTTGCCTGCCAGGATTGATGCCTTTCAAGGGGCCACAGGGCCTGTGCTTGTTTATGGGGATGCCGATGGCGCTTGCTTCATCCGCTTTCGCCTTGGCGACCGGGCCGGCAACCTCTCCACCAGCCCACCTTATGCCCTGGCCTGCGCGGCCACGGCTACACCGACGACGGCGGAGCCTGGGGCGACCGGGACTCCTACGGCGACTCAGACGCGAGTGGTGCCGCCATGGCTTTTACCCTTGATTCTCCGTGGTCGCCAAGAGGTCAGCCCGCCGACGGCCACGCCATCACCGACGCCCACCCTGTTCACAACGATTATCGTGCGCGGCACGATCTATGATGCTTCTATCGGCTACACGGCGCCGCTCTCCGATGCTCACGTGATCGTCGCCATCCCCGCCATCGGCCAGCAAGCGGAGGCATACACCAGGGCGGGAGGGGAATACCAGGTTGAGTTCCGCGTGCCAAGCCACCCCTCCGGCGCTGCGGTGAGCGTTGTGGCAGAGCGGCAGCATTACGCGCCTGGTTGGAGCCGGGGTGCCCTGGGGAGCTACATACCCGGCGGCGTGCAGGAGGTGCTGTTGGATGTGGGGCTGCGCCCGCTGAGCCTGCCCACACCGACAGCGACCACCACGCCGGCCCCTTCGCCATCGGTGACACCCACCCTGGTTACGGCGATCTATGTCTATGGTAACACCTACGATGCGCAGATCGGGCCGACCTTTGTGATCAGTGGCGCGGACCTGGCCATTTATCTGCCGGGCTATCAGGCCACTGCCACCAGTGACCAGGCGGGACGCTACGCGGCCCGTTTCGGAGTGACCGGGAACTTGAGCGGACAGCGGGTGGACGTTGTGGCTTCCAAGGCGGGCTATACGCCCGGCGTCAATTACGGCTTGGTGCCGGTGCATTCGCCGGGCGTGATCGTGTTTGTAAACGTCAATGTCGGCCTGAGCCGGCAGCCGACGCCGGCGACGCGAAGGTAAAGAGCATCCACCTGTAGGTTCCCAACTTATCAGCACTATCTTTGCACTATGTCATTGCGAGGAGCGTCATGTGCGACGAGGC
>CAYPON010000031.1:0-17344 GCA_964412315.1 uncultured Anaerolineae bacterium
TGTCCGAGAAAGAGATACCTACACAATGGTATAACATCCTGCCGGACCTGCCATCGCCGCCGCCGCCTTATCTGCACCCGGTCACGCTTAAACCGATGGGGCCGGGCGATTTGATCCGGGTCTTTCCCATGGAGCTTATCAAGCAGGAGGTCAGCGCTGAGCGTTGGATTGACATCCCGGAAGAGGTACGAGATGTCTACAGGCTGTGGAGACCGTCGCCATTGTATCGCGCGCGACGCTGGGAGAAGGCATTGGATACCCCGGCCAAAATCTACTACAAGTGGGAAGGCGTCAGCCCTCCGGGTAGCCACAAACCGAATACGGCTGTCGCCCAGGCGTACTATAACAAAAAAGAAGGGCAAACGCGCCAATGGGGCAGCGCGCTCGCTTTCGCCTGTATGCTCTTCGGCCTGGAGTGCAAGGTGTACATGGTCAGGATAAGCTACAATCAGAAACCGTATCGCCGCATCCTGATGGAAAGCTGGGGTGCCACGGTCGTGCCAAGCCCCAGCCCGGACACCAACGCGGGGCGCCAGATTTTGGCACGGGATCCTAACTCGTCCGGCAGCCTGGGCATCGCCATCAGCGAGGCTCTGGAGGACGCCGTCACGCATGAGGGCACCAAATACTCCCTGGGAAGCGTCGTCAACCATGTGCTTCTGCATCAAACGGTCGTTGGCCTGGAGGCGAAGAAGCAAATGGAAATAGCAGGGGAGTATCCGGATGTCCTCGTCGGCTGCGTCGGTGGCGGAAGCAATTTCGCCGGCTTGTTCTTGCCTTTCATGAAGGACAAGTTGGATGGAAGCCGGCCAGATCTGCGCGTTGTTTGCGTGGAGCCGACGGCCTGCCCTAGCCTGACCAGAGGGGTCTATGCCTACGACTGGGGTGACACAGCCAAAACCGGACCGGTGGCCAAGATGCACACATTGGGCCACAGCTTCGTTCCCGCTCCTATCCACGCCGGTGGGCTTCGTTACCACGGCATGGCCCCCATCATCTGCGTACTATATGACCAGGGGTACGTGGAAGCTGTAGCTTATCATCAAAATCCCGTTTTCGCGGCGGCGGTTAGTTTCGCTCGTGCAGAGGGCTTCCTGACTGCGCCTGAGACGGCTCATGCTGTTAAAGCCGTCATGGACGAGGCACTCAAATGCAAGGAGTCTGGCGAGTCCAAGGTGATCCTCTTTAATAATAGCGGGCACGGGCATTTCGACCTGGCCGCGTATGATTCCTATCTAAACGGCAAGCTTCAAGATTACGAGTATCCGCGCGAAAAAGTCGAAGAGGCCCTGAAGGATCTGCCAAAAGTCGCCGTGTAGCATGTGAAAGGGCAAACCCTCCCGCAGGTTTCAGAGAACCTGCGGGAGGCTCCTCACTGCCCTGCTTATTTGGTTATCACGAGGAGGTGAGTTCTGGTGGAAAGATCAGAGGAGATCAATCTGAGAATCCCTGGCCCGACGCCGTTGCCGCCGCTAGTTCGGCAAGCGACATCCCAGCAGATGATCAATCATCGCGGTCTCGAGTTCCAATCATTGCTCAGGGAGGTCACAAACGGTCTCCGCCCGGTCTTTCAAACGACGGGCGACATCCTGCTTTTCTCCGCTTCGGGCACCGGCGGCATGGAAGCCTGTGTCGCCAACACTGTGTCCCCAGGAGATAAGGTCATAGTTGTCTCCATCGGGGCTTTCGGTGACCGTTTTGCGCAGATCGCCGAAGTCTACAGGTGCCAGGTCGTCAGGTTAAGTTTCCCTTGGGGACAAGCTGCCGACCCGGAAGCGATCCTCCGCGAACTTCGCTCTCATCCGGACTGTCGGGTGGTCTTTGTTACACACAATGAAACCTCGACCGGAATCACCAACGACTTACAAGCGATTGGTACAGCGGTGCGGTCGCTTGGCGAAAAAGCCCCATTGCTGGTCGTAGATGCGATCAGTTCCCTGGGTGCTATCGAACTTCCGATGGATGAGTGGGGGTGCGACCTGGTGCTCACTGCCTCGCAGAAAGCGTGGATGTCGCCGCCTGGCCTGGCCATGATCGGCGTGGGGCCACGCGCCTGGGCCTATGCCGCCCGTGCGACATCACCGAGGCTGTATTTCGATTTCGCCACGACGCACCGCATCGCCCAGGAGGGCTATACTCCGTTCACCCCTGCCGTGTCTATTCTGTATGGGCTACGGGCAGCGCTAAAGATGATGGCGCAGGAGGGATTGCCGAACGTGTATGCGCGACATCATCATCTGGGGCGAAAAATGCGGCAGGGGTTGTGCGGCCTTGGCTTCAAGCTTGTCGCCGACGATGCCCACGCTTCGGACACTGTGACGGCGGCCTATTTGCCCGCTGGTTATAGCAGCGGCGAATGGCTGGAGAGGATGAGCCGCGACCACGGGATCATTCTGGGAGATGGCCAGGGCAGCTTGAAAGGCAAGATATTCCGCGTGGCGCACCTGGGCTATGTCACGGATGAAGACATTGACCATGTCCTGGCTGCTGCGGAGGCCCTGCTGCGAGAAGGCCCCAAGAACAGATAACGGCCCCAGTTGGTGCGAGACGGATCAAGGAGCAAAGCGATGAAAAAGGTGCTGGTAACTGAACCATTGGCTGTTGAAGCTATCGCGCTTTTAAGGGAGGTCGTCCGGGTTGATGAAAGGGAGAGGCTCGGTGCCGCCCAACTCCTGGAGATTATCGGCGAATATGAGGGCTTGGTCGTGCGCAGCGGCACTCAGGTGACCGAGACATTGATCCGGGCTGGAAGAAGGTTGCAAGTTATCGGGCGGGCTGGCATCGGCGTGGACAACATTGACCTGGAGGCCGCCACGCGCCGTGGCATTATCGTGGTGAACGCGCCTAGCGGAAACACGGTGGCCGTGGCCGAGCACACTATCGGCCTGATGCTAGCTCTGGCGCGGCACATCCCGCAAGCGGATGCCACCCTTCGCGCTGGCCGCTGGGACAAGAAGCATCTGACAGGTGTGGAGGTCAGAGGCAAGATCCTGGGCATCATCGGTTTGGGGCAGATCGGCACTGCCGTGGCGCGGCGGGCGATTGGCCTGGAAATGCAAGTGATCGCCCACGATCCCTTTGTTTCCGTAGAGCGAGCCGCCCGTGAGGGGGTGCGCATGGTGCCTCTGGAAGAGTTGTTGACGAGCGCTGACTTTATCTCGATACACACTCCCCTCACGGATCGGACGCGGGGCTTGATTGACGCCAAAGCGCTGGCTTTGGTCAAGCCGACGGCACGCCTCATCAATTGCGCGCGAGGCTGCATCGTGGATGAGGCCGCGCTGGCGGATGCACTGGCAAAGGGCAAGCTGGCGGGGGCGGCGCTGGACGTGTTCGAGCATGAGCCTCTGGGTGACAGCCCTCTCCTGCACAACAACCATGTGATCCTCACGCCGCATCTCGGCGCAGCCACAGAGGAGGCGCAATTGAGCGTCGCGCTGGATATAGCCCGGCAGGTCCTGGACGTATTACAGGGGCGTCCCCCCCATTACCCAGTGAATGCGCCTTTTCTCGCGCCGGAGGAACTGGAAACGCTTGGCCCCTATATAGACCTGGCGCAACGCCTGGGCGGTTTTTATGGGCAGATGGCGGGTAACAACCTTGTACGCCTGGATATAACCTATGGCGGAGACGTGGCCGAGCGCAATACGGCCCTGTTGCGCGCCTCTCTCCTGATGGGGGTGCTATCCGCTATCTCCGAAGAACCGCTGAACCTCGTCAATGCGACGATGATCGCCCAGAGTCGCGGCCTGATGTTAGCCGAACACAAGACCCCGGAAGCAGCGAATTTTGCGAGCCTGATCACCCTGCGCGCTTTTACCACACAAGGGGAGCGTGTGCTAGCCGGTACAGTCATGCGGGGAGAACCCCATATCGTCTGCATTGACAATTACTGGCTGGATTTTGTGGCCGAGGGACTTCTTCTGGTGAGCGAACACATCGAGCAGCCGGGCATCATCGGACGGATGGGGACCCTTCTGGGGAACGCCGGTATCAATATCTCTTTCGTGCAAGTTGGCCGGCGCCAGCGTGGCGGCCCTGGGGTGATGGTTCTGGGAATTGACGACGCGCTTCCGCCGGAAGTGCTGGCTCAGGTTCACCAATTGCCCAGTATTCGCTCCGCCCATGTTGTAGAGTTGCCCAAACGGGCATTTGACCAAAAGGCCACTTTCGCCTAGATTTGCGTTGTTAGGGCAATGGCATTGTTGCCGATAACTGTAGTTGTTTTGCAAGGGCCTATGCTGTATAATTTCGAGTGCAAGGTGTTAGAATCTTAGCGAGCGAACATGTATGGGACGCTTTGTTCGAGGAGACACAACAGCAGCTTATTGCTGCCGCAAAACGCGCCAGGCAGGAAATTGCTGCGGGACATGCGAAGCCGCTAGACTATGGCCGATTATGAAAGAGGCGTGAACTTGCGCAATCAACTTTGGCGGTTACTCATCATGCTCCTCTTCGTTATTCTCGGCCTGGTTGGATGTAGCAGGCGCGCGCTTTTATCGGGCGTCGTAGTGCGTCCAGAGGTCATCTCGCCCAACGCCGATGGGAAAGAGGATGTGGCCGAGATCAAATACATGCTTTCCGAAAACGCCTCCATCTCCATCTATTTTCTGGACAAGGCGGGGAGACGCTACGATTTCCGCAGCGATCGGCGGCGTTCGTTTGCTAAACAGAGCTATATCGCCCTGTTCGGAGGTACCATTGATGGACGGCTCCTGCCGGACGGCGAGTACACCTGCATTGTCGAGGCCGGCACCGAGGGGGGACGAAGGGAGAAAGTGGAAAAGAAACTGACCATCCAGGGAGGGGATCCTGAATATATCGAAATTCGCAACCTCACGGTTGCCCCTGATGTTTTCACACCGAATCGCGATGGCATCAAAGACCGGGTCACCATCGGCTATTATCTGACGAGAGAAGCGGCGCGAGTCGAGGTTTTTCTCACCGATGGCGCGGGGAACAAGTATCCCGTGCCGGAGGACAAGATCCGCGAGCCAGGGGCCAAAGGAAACCATGAACATGATTACGATGCTGGTGTGGATTTGGGCGCTACTCCTCCGCCGGATGGCATTTATACCGTCTGGGTGATTGCCGAGGATGCGGTGGGCAATCGCGATGTGAAAAAAGGCTCGCTGACCATCGAGATGGGAGGAGTGCCGCTGGTTGGCATCGTCAACCGCGCTGCCAAGTGGTCGAGGACAGTGGTTCCTTTGGGGGAAACCTTGAGTTTCACCTGCACGGTCAAAAACATCGGTCGCGTAGCTGTGCGCACCAAAGGGCCGCCGCCAGGTACAACCTATACGACGAGCGAGAACTTTAACTTGCTGAGCCTGACTCTGGGCAAGGCGGTGGGGGAGGACTTTTACGAGGAGCCAGGCATTTTCCGCCTGGGCGTGGATTTTGAGGGAAACACGAGTGGCCGGCCCTATCCCTACCGCTGGCAGTTGGGCAAGGATGAAGAACTGACGGTCATAGACGGGGAACGCTACTTGATGCCCGCTCAATCGGTAACGGTATATGGCCATATCCAGATCATAGACAAGCCCACCAAGATCGCGCCTTACTACTGGCTCGGTCTGCTTCACGAGCAAGTGCGTTGGGTGGAGGAGAACGTCCAGCGCACGCAAATCTCCATCGGCTTCTAAAGCAACCGGTCAGTTTAGAGGAACGAATTGGACCTATCTATCGTCACGGTCTCCTACAATGTGAGCAGGCTGCTGTCGGAATGCCTGGCTTCTGTGTACGCTAGCCTTGCTGGCTCATCCCTGAGCTTCGAAGTATGGGTCGTAGACAATGCATCCCGCGATGACAGCGTTGGGATAGTACGGCAGAATTTCCCGGCGGCGCAACTCGTCGTCAACGAGCGGAACCTCGGCTTTGCCGCCGCCAGCAACCAGGGCATTCAACGCAGCCAGGGACGCTATGTGCTCTTTCTGAACCCGGATACGCGCGTCTTGGACGATGCTTTGCAGACACTGGTAACTTTCATGGACAGCATCGCGCGGGCCGGTGCTGCAGGTGCGTGTCTGCTCCATGCCGATGGGAGTTTTCAGCATTCCGCTTTTCGCTTCCCCAGCCTGGCCCAGGTTTTCCTGGACTTTTTCCCTCTGCACCATCGCCTGTCCGATTCGAGGCTCAATGGGCGGTACCCGCGACGACTTTATGAGAGCGGCGTCCCTTTCCCCATAGATCATCCGTTGGGGGCGGCGATCATCGTGCGCCGCGAGGCTATCCAAGAGGTCGGCCCCCTGGACGAACGCTTCTTCATGTATTGCGAAGAAGTGGACTGGGCGATGCGCATCCGCCGCGCTGGCTGGGAGATCTACTGCGTGCCCCATGCCAAGATCGTGCACCACGTCGCGCAAAGCACGCGGCAATTCCGCGATCAGATGTTCGTGGCTTTATGGCGCAGCCGATACCTGCTTTTTGAGAAGCACTACAGCCCTGCCTTTCGTCGGATGGCGCGCCTGATCGTGCGCCTGGGGCTGTGGCGGGAAATGAGGCGATTGCCGAAAATGACACTTGACGCCGACGAGAGAAAGGCCCGACAGCGAGCATACGGGACCGTTTGGCGAATGTAGAAGGTTGAGGGCACTGCGGAAATGCCAGAGTTGACGGTGGTGGTTCTGACCAAGAACGAGGCCGGGAACATTGAGGCGTGTCTGGATAGCGTGGCCTGGGCGGATCAGCGCATCGTCTTAGACTGCGGCAGCCAGGATGCCACTGTGGAGTTGGCGCGGAAGCTTGGCGCGATGGCTCTTTTCCACCCGTTTCTCAATTTCGCTGATCAACGGAACTGGGCATTGGAGATGGTGAAAAGCGAGTGGGTCTTTTTCGTGGATGCCGACGAGCGGGCGACGCCTGAGTTGGGGCACGAAGTGCGTCAAGCTATTGCGCAGCAGGATATAGTCGGGTGGTGGGTGCCAAGGCACAACTATATCTGGGGCCGGTGGATTAAGCACGCTGGCTGGTCGCCGGATTATCAATTGCGCCTGCTCCGCCGAGGATATGCCCACTATGATCCCAAACGCGAGGTTCACGAAATAGTATTGCTGGATGGGCCGGAGGGTTATCTAAGGAACCCACTGATTCACTATAATTATCAGACCATCGCACAATTTATGCGCAAGCAGGAAGTCTATACACGGCTGGAGGCAGGCATCCAGGTCAGACAAGGGGTTCGGCCCAAGTGGTGGAAGTACTTCTCGCAGCCGTGCAGAGAATTCTGGCGACGTTATGTCACCCTGGAGGGCTACAAGGACGGGGGGCATGGCTTCTTGCTTAGCTTGCTTCTGGCCTATTACCAGTTTCTGATGTATGTGCGCCTGCGCCAGCTTGTGCGTTCTTCAGGTGTTCCTACGGGCGAATAAAATAAAAGAGGGCCAGGGGAAGCCTCCTGGCCCTCTCGCAACCAGAGGCTATTGCAGTTCCGGTTCGATGATGCCGTAATTGCCTTCGTTACGCCGATATACGACGTTCAACGCCTCCGTACGCGAGTTGAAAAATACGAAAAAGTCATGCCCCAGAAGTTCCATCTGTTCGATAGCTTCTTCCTCTGTCATCGGACGAACCGGGAAACGTTTCCTGCGGGCAATAAGCGGCTCTGCTTCCTCCTCTGTTTCCTGTTCCGTCGCGGGGACGGTCACAGCCTGGCCCTGAGGCCGAGCGCGGCTGTGATACCTTTTCCCTTTGAAGCGATCAATCTGGCGCTGCATCTTATCCACGACGGCGTCAATCGAGGCGAAAATATCGGCATTGCGCTCCTCGGCGCGCAGGATAGTGCCACTGCTGCGTAGAGTGACCTGGACGACGTGGCGGTCGCGGGCACTTTTGGTCGTTTGTTTGCTCAGTTCAACCTTCCCTTCAGTGATCGTAGGCAAGTAGCGGTTCAACTTGCCGATTTTCTTCTCGACATACCTTCGCAACGCATCCGTGATCTCTATGTTTCGCCCTACGATGTTCAGTTCCATCTCTAGGCTCCTTTCGTTACCTTATGAACTCCTCCACCTGAAGAGAAAACCACTCGTGGTTATGGAATTATGAGGGTTGTTTCCTCCATTGTAATATGATCGGATGAAAAGTCAACACTATCATATCAGTTGTCATGTTACGGCCAAAAGTTGATAGGGTTGTTACACCTGTTAGATTTTGGCGGTAACAAACACCTCCCAGCTATAAGATTCTAGCTGCGTGTCAACTCACAAGCTCATTTGACATATAGCCTTCTTGTGGTACAATTAGGCGGTTGATTAACAGCCATTATCTAGCTTTTTTGAGTGACTGGCTGATAGGAAGGGAGGGACGTATGTGACAACTGTCGTAGTCGAAAGGAATGAGTCTTTCGAAAGCGCTCTCAAGCGCTTCAACAAGAAGGTTCAGCAGGACCAGGTGCTGTCCGAATGTCGCCGTCGGCGGTTCTACGAAAAGCCTAGCGTCCTGCGAAAGAAGAAGAAAGCCGCCAAACGTCGGAAGAGCCGTAAGCAGACATTGAAAAGCCTGAGGTACTAGATCAAACCTGCTTAACTTGCGACGCAGGGGAAATCATGACTCTCAAAGGACAATTGTTTGAAGATTTAAATCCTGGCCAAATACCTGCCCCAGCAGATGAGCGCCGAAGAAATCGAGATTGTGGCGCGTCAGGTGGTTGCCGAATGGGGAGCAACCGGCCCAGCCCAGATGGGCTGGGTTATGCGTACCTTGATAAACCAGCTCAAGGGCAAGGCTGACGGAAAGCTAATCAACCAAGTGGTCAAAAACTTGCTGACAGGCAGGGCATAAGGGGCTGCTCCTTCATGCCCTGCCCTATCTATCTTGGCCGGCTAAGGTGAAAGCCGGCATACACGGCCGTGAAGAGGTAATGGGACGGCAAAGATGGCAGCGACAACACAAGACAGGGCGCAAGGCGCGACTAAAAAGAGTGCAAAGCCTCCAAAACAGTGGCGCTATGTTCTGCAAGCCTTGGTGTTGGGACTCGTCCTCATCGCCGTCTTGAGCTTGCTTTTCCTATGGCGTGCGGAGCCAGAGCAGGTATCCTTCACGGTGGGCGAAGCATCCCCTACTGATATCCTCGCCCCAGAGCGGGTAGCTTACATTAGTGAAATAGCGACAGAGGCGGAGAGAACCCGCGCCACGAGTGCCATCAAGGACATCTATACTCCCCCCGATGTCGAAATCACCCAGCAGGAGCTGAGCCGCGCCCAAAACATCCTTGATTACATGACCTCCGTGCGCAATGATTCCTCTCTCCCTCTGGCTGATCGCATCGCCAGCATCGAGCAAATCCCCGATTTCAACGTCCCGCAAGCGGTCATCCGCACCGCCCTCTCTTTCGATGAAGTGGCCTGGCGAAACACGGTCACAACAACCCTCAAGATCATGAAGCAGGTTATGGAGGAAGGTGTTCGGGAGAACCAACTGCTGGAGGTACGTTCGCGTCTGGCTACTGCTCTAAGCTCCGAAGTCCTGTCCGCTGAGGAAGAAAAAGTTGTGGTAGGAATCGCGCGAAGCCTGATCAAGCCGAACAGCTTCTATGACGAGAAAGCCACAACGGAAGCGAAACAGAAAGCGCGCGATGAAGTCAAACCGGCTCGGAAGACAATCGAAAAGGGGCAGGCTATCTTACGCGCGGGAGACATCGTCACGCCAGTGGATATAGAGGAATTGGCCGCTTTGGGTTTGCTGGAAAGGCCCAGAGACTGGCAGGAAATCTCTGGCATTGTGCTTTTTGCTGCTTCTTTGGTGATCTTGCCAGGGATTTTCATCCAACGCTTGCGGCCTGCCCTCTGGGCCCGTTGGCGAAGGGTATTGCTGATTTGCCTCAGCATGGCTTCCGCCGTTATCCTGGCCAAGTTGATGATCCCCGACCGTACGCTCCTTCGTTATCTCTTCCCCATGGCTTCCATCTCCATGTTGCTGACCATCCTGCTGGAAGACGCTTCTATTGCCATTATCATCACTGCGATGTTAAGCCTGGCTATCGGCTTTGTCGCTGGCGGGTCTTTGGAGTTAACAGTCTCTACTCTGGCCAGCGGCATAGTGGCCTCCTTGAGTATCTTGCGTAGGGAGCGGGCCGTGGCCTTCGTGCAGGCAGGTATCCTGGCTGCGCTCACCAGTGTCATCGTTCCGCTGGGCTTTCGCCTGTATAGCCACAAGTATGATCTCGTTGCCCTCTATCAACTGACTACAGTGGGCCTCGCCAACGGCGTCCTTTCCGCCAGCCTGACCTTCGCGGTATTCTCCTGGGTGGGCCGCATTTTTGGCATCACCACCTCGCTGCAACTATTAGAGCTGGCCAGGCCCACGCAACCCCTTCTCAAGCAGTTGGCGCTGAAGGCCCCCGGCACTTATCATCATACGATTATCGTCGCCAACATGGCCGAGCAAGCCGCAGAGGCAATCGGGGCGGAGAGTCTGCTCGCGCGCATCGGCGCTTATTATCACGACATCGGCAAGACGCTGCGTCCCTACTTTTTCATCGAAAATGCCACCGACAATGAGAATATCCATGACCGCTTGGATCCCCAAACCAGCGCTCAGATCATCATCTCGCACACCCGAGATGGGCTTGCGTTGGCGAAGAAACATGGTCTGCCGCAGGAAGTCCAAGACATCATCGCCCAGCACCATGGTATGACGCTGGCTAGCTTTTTCTACCAGCAGGCCTGTCAGAGGGCTTCGGAGGGGGAGATGGTAGACGAGACGGCCTTTCGCTATCCGGGACCCAAGCCACAAACGCGAGAGGCGGCTATTGTGATGCTGGCGGACGTCGAGGCGGCGGTGCGCTCGGCCAGGCCCTCCTCTTTAGAGGAGACGGAACGGCTGGTGCGGCAGTTTATCAACGTGCGCCTCGTCAGTGGCGAGTTAGATGAATGTGACTTGACCTTGCGAGACCTGGATAGGATCCGCGAGGCTTTCGTGGGCGTGCTGAAAGGGGTCTTTCATCCGCGCATCCAGTACCCAGCAGAACCCACAGAACAGGCGCGTATCGTGGGGCCGTTGGTCACCAAAAACAGTATGGAACCAGCGAAAGAGTAGTGCGATAGAAAGTTGCATGATCGCCAGGGCGACGAACCCATGTTGGAAATGGAGTTCGAACTGAATCTGCAAATCCCTCCGATTTTCGCTCCCCACCTCGACGGGTCGCAGATGCGGGCTGCCGTTGCTGCTGCTTTGCGGGAAAAGCCACTCAAAGCCCCTGTGAGGTTATCTGTGGTCATCACCGATGATGAAGAGGTAAGACGATTGAACTGCACCTACCGCGGATTGGATGCCCCGACGGATGTTTTGGCTTTTAGCATGGGAGAAAGCCCTTTTCCATCCCCAGAAAGGACCTCGTATCTCGGCGATGTCATCATCTCCTATCCCCGTGCCGCTGAACAGGCTCAGGAGTATAGACACTCCACGCAGGCCGAGATCAATCTGCTCGTCGTTCATGGCGTTCTCCACCTGCTGGGCTACGAGCACGCCACAGAGGAAGAGGAAAAGGCGATGTGGGCGCTGCAGGAACATGCTCTGAAAGAGTTGGGCTTGCTGCGGGACGAGGAACCCAGGGATCTGCAGGACAAGCGCTGATGGAACACGTGCAAGGGTTGAAATGCGTTCTATGCGGCGCAGAATATGACACTAGCCAGGTACTTTATGTGTGTCCGAAGCATGGGTATGAAGGCATCCTGGATGTCATCTACGACTACAATGTGATCCGTAAGCGGCTGAGCAAGGCAGCTCTGGCACGGAACCGCAATCATTCCGTCTGGAGATATAGCGATTTGTTGCCTATTGCAGACTCAAGCCTTGCCCCACCTCTCCAGGTCGGTTGGACGCCTCTGTACTCCGTGCAGCGGCTCAGGGCGCAGTTGGGCCTGCCTCATCTGTACATCAAAGATGACGGACGAAACCCTACCGCCTCCTTCAAGGATCGCGCCAGCGCCATAGGCATCGTCAAGGCACGCGAGTTGGGCCGCGACATCATCACCGCCGCCAGCACAGGAAACGCGGCCTCGTCATTGGCGGGGCTGGCGGCCAGCGTGGGCCTCAAGGCCTATATTTTCGTGCCGGAGAGCGCCCCTCAAGCCAAAGTCGCCCAATTGCTGATCTTCGGGGCTACTGTGATCATGGTCAAGGGAACCTATGACCAGGCGTTCGACCTCTGCCTGGCCGCCTCGGATGAATATGGATGGTACAGCCGAAACACCGCTTACAACCCCTATCTTTCCGAGGGGAAAAAGAGCGCCGCCCTGGAGATTTGCGAGCAACTGGGCTGGGAGGCACCGCACAAGATTTTCGTGTCCGTGGGAGATGGCTGCATCATCGGTGGCTTAGGAAAAGGGTTGCGGGATCTATATACCCTGGGGTGGATCGAGCGTATGCCCCAGCTCATCGGCGTCCAGGCGGAGGGATCCGCCGTGCTGGCCAAAGCCTGGGAGAGCGGAAGCGAGAAGATCGAGCCTGCTACCCCGCACACATTGGCCGACAGCATCTCCGTCGGCCATCCCCGCGATGCGATCAAAGCCTTGCGTGCTGTTAGAGAGACCAAGGGCCAATTCATCACAGTGAGCGACGAGGAGATCCTGGAAGCGATGCGCGTGCTGGGCCGACAGGCGGGCGTTTTCGGCGAACCGGCGGGCGTCACAGGGTTCGCTGGCCTGCTCAAGATGCTTCGCCAGGGACGGCTTGATCCTGGCGAGCGTATCGTCGTGCTGGTCACGGGTAATGGGCTGAAAGACGTAGGCAGCGCTATGCGCGCTGCCCATAAGCCACACGTGATCGAGCCGACCTTAGAGGCACTACATCGGCTTGTGGAAACCACCGATGAACATAGATGAGCATTGCTCGTCATCCATTGTCACCCTGAACGAAGCGAAGGGTCTCCATCCACTGTGAGATGCTTCGCTGCGCTCAGCATGACAAGGGTCAACCTCACTTGGTTTTGGCCGGCTCGAAGATGGCTTCGTTATAGACCCCGCCCGCGTTCCAGAAGAGCCAGCCATACGTTTTCGCGTCGTTGGCCGCTCGTTTTTGCGCCAGCAATTCGGGCGTACCATACTCGATGCCCCACAGGGAATAGTGCTGTAGCCAGGGACGAAGTTTGGTCTTGGTCTGCTCTTTGACTTTTAGGCAACTGCGATAGATGACCTCGTAGGGATAACGAGCTGGCACATCCAGTTGCAAGTTGCCATTGACGAAGGTGGACGGATAAAGCATAGGGGATATGTAATCCACTTGAGAAGCAATGTCCTTTAGCCTCTGCCCGATTCCCATATCTCGCCCATCCTCCACCCAAGGGACCAGGCCGAACAGGTCGGCGGATACCGCCACTCCCATCGGCTTGAGCGCGCGATATGCCTGGGCACAGAATTCGGCGATGGCCTGGCTGCGGGCCTCCACGGTGTTTGTCACAGGATACTTGATATCGCTTATCACGCCGTCCGAGGGGAAGCGCAAGTAATCGAACTGGATTTCGTCAAACCCCATCGCTGCCACTTCTTTGGCAATGGCGACATTGTAGTCGCGCACCTCCTGCCGGTAGGGATCCCCCCAGGTCAGGCCTTCCAGGTCCACGTACAGGCTGCCATTGCTGCGCCTAATGGCCCATTCTGGCTTGACGGAGGCCAGGACCGGGTCTTTGAAAGCCACGATGCGCGCAATAGTATAGATCTTTTTTTCATCGCAGAGGCGCAGGAACTCCTTCAGGTCCATGAGGCCGGGGAAAGCTGCATTTCCCTTACGGGCGACCTCCACCTGGCTCTGATAGGCCAATCTCCCGCGGTCGCTCTTGACGTCCACGACCACGGCGTTCAACTCGGTGCGATCCACCAGCTTGAAGATGCCGAGAACGCTATCCTTCAGAGAGAGCAAGCCGAAGGGAATGTACACACCTTTGACCATGAAAGGCTCCAGGTTGACGGTCAGCGAGGAACCAACCCCGACCGTTATCGCGGCTGTGAAAGAGAGATAGCCGGAAGCGGTGATCACCACGGAGGAGTGCACTGGTATACCTTTGACTTCGTAGCGCCCTCGCACATCGGAGACAGCGACCCATTGCACTTGGCTGCCCTTTCGCAAGCCGATATTGGCTCCACTGAGGGCGTCGCCGCTGAGCCTATCGCGCACTGCGCCTCGCAAGACATAGGGGTCAAGAGATAAGCTGATCTCCTTCCCACTATAATAGGTGATCTGCTCTCCCCTGTAACCTTCGCGGCTAGCTTTCACGATGTCGCCCGCTTTGAGTCGCGCTAGAATAGCCTGCCCCTGGGCATCCGTCTTGATCTCTGTTTCCGAGGCTGTAATTATCGCGCCCGGCAGTGGCTTGGAAGAAGAGCGGTCGAATACCAGGATCACCGTTCGTTCTGGATTCAGGGCGATGTCTAGAGGGCTTTCGCCTTTCCACACCACGCGCTGCTCTTCATATCCTGCGGCGCGAACCTGTACCACAAGGTCCGGAATCGGATCAGGAAACCGGAACCGCCCTTCCGGGTCTGCTTGCATTGTGCGGTCGGCGGCAGAAACCTGAGCCTGAGCCAGAGGCTTTCCCGTTTCCCTATCGCGCACCACGCCGGAGAGCACCCACGACGTGGGCGTTGCTGTGAGGGCGGGGGTATCCATGTGGACAGGTGTAAACGTTGAAGTAGCCTTTAACAGTGGTGAGGGGCCGGCGTCTTGTCTCGTCTGGAGCGTCGCCTCGGGCCGCGCTCTGCTGAAACCAGTAGGGCCTTCCAGGGCCTTTAGAGCAAGGAATGCCAAAGCTCCGATGACGACAAACAGCAAGGTGGACAGTAGAATGGTCTTTCGCTTCAAGCGGCTCCCCTCTTATAGCGACGATTTCCATGACCTCCGCACGTGGCGTACACGCGGGGCGTGGAACGGGCAGATTATACTATGGCCTTTGCTATAGTCCAATCCGGCAGCATAGCAAGGCAAAGTCGCTAAGACGCCAAGGTAAATCATAACGGCTTGGCGTCTCCCTCTTATGCTGTGCGTGGAGCGCGTCAACGACCGCTGGGAGTCAGTTCTCCGCTTTCAGGACCTCTACAGGGACTGGCGTGGCCTTGCGGAAAGCCTCTGCATCCCTCTCCGAGCCGACGATGCTCCCCCAATGCATGGGGACGGCAACCTTCGGCTTGATGATGCCTGCCGCCTTGGCAGCTTCCAACGCTGTCATCGTATACTTTCCCCCGATGGGCAGGAAAGCCACGTCCACCTTGATCTGGCTCATCTCCGGGATCAGGTCCGAATCGCCGGCGTGATAGTAGCGTGTGCCCTCTAGCGTGATGACGTAACCAACCCATTGGTTAGCCTTCGGATGGAACTGCTTGCCGATGTTGTAGGCAGGCACGACCTCGATGGTGACATCCTTGACCTGCTTGACATCTCCTGGCTTGACGGCGATAAACTGGGCTTTCGGCCCTCTGCAATCGGGCGGGGCGATGATGACAGTGTCTGCCTTGAGGATCTTTTGGATGTCATCCACGGAGAAATGATCATGGTGGGAGTGTGTGACGCAGATAATATCCGCCGGTTCGCCTCCTTTGAGCTGATAGGGGTCAATGTAGACCGTCGTCTGGGCGCCTTTGAGCCTGAAACTGGCGTGGCCCAACCACTTGTAAGTAGCTATAGCAACGCTCCTTTCGTGAAACAAACCTGTTTGGGCCGATTTGAAAATAAAAATAACACCTTATGCGATGTTCGTCAAGCCTGCAAGCGGGATGTTGTTGCATACGCAGCGCTCCAGCAGCCTGAGGTTCGGCGCACTATTCCGCAAACATCTCCGCCAAGACGGATAGTACCGCTTTCTGCGTCGGCGCGTCCACCCTGCCAAGCTGCCTGACAAGTCGTGTCTTATCAACAGTTCGCAATTGATCAAGGACAATCTGGCCATCTTTGCCTTGGAACCGGCATGGCACACGAGTTGGATAGTCTCGTCCCTTTGTGGTCATCGGCGCAACGATCACCGTCGCGATATGGCGATTCATCTCATCCGGCGATACCACCAAACAAGGGCGGGTTTTCTGGATCTCGCTGCCCACTGTCGGGCCAAGGTTGACCAGATAAATATCGAACCGCTGGACTACCATTCCCATTCGTCCGTATCCCACTGGGTGAGGCTAAGCACTGTCTCGTCGAGCAGGGGATCATCCCCCTGTTCCGCCATCGTGCGGAACTGCTCTTCCCAGTTATAGCGCGGACGTCGGACAGGGCGAATCACAAGCTGATCATGCTGCGCGGTTATCTCTACTTCCTCGCCAAGATCAAGCTGGTCAAGCAACAGCTTGGGTATGCGTATACCATGCGAGTTGCCGATTTTAACGATCCGGGTCTTCATGACTGTACTCACTGTTCCACCTCCGCAGTCAGATGATGTGATTACATTGTACTCATATTCAGGCACAGGTCAAACGCGCACGACGATGGCCGAAATGGGCCCCGGTTCTGGTGCATAGGGTCTGTTTTTTCCACAATTTTGCCCCCAAAATTTAAACTTCCCCATCTTGACAGATTGCATAAGCTGTGCTATAATAGGAATAGAACAAATGTTCTATTTCCGAGATGAGGGAGGTTACCTATGGAAGCGTTGCACATTCACGAAAGCAGAATCCTGCACTTTTTGGAGCAATACTGGTGGCATTTCCTCCGCTCGCCGAGCATCGAGGATATCCGCGTCGCCGTCGGTTTGCCTTCCAAAGATCACGTTCACCGCGACCTGAGCAGGCTGGAGGAGAAAGAATATATCAGTCGCGAGCCTGGCCTGGCACGCAGCATCCGCTTGCTCAAGTCGGCAGATGGGCAGCCTTTTCGTCTTCCAGCCCTTGTCCGAGTTCCCCTGGTGGGCAATATCGCTGCCGGCCAGCCGATCCACTGGCCCGATTCCAACTTTTCGCCCTACGACCATGAAATGATCGAGTTGACCCAGGGGATGGTGGGCAAGCGCCAGGAATTATACGCCCTCAAGGTCAAAGGGGAATCCATGGTGGATGCGATGGTCTATGACGGCGATATCGTCATCATGCAGCCTTACGGCGGGAGGCCATTCGACGGGGAGATTGTGGCCGTGTGGCTTAACAATCCAGGCGAGACCACTTTGAAGAAATTCTACTGGGAAGGGGACCGGGTACGGCTGCAACCTTGCAACCCGATCATGCCGCCCATTTACGCCGACCCGCGCAACGTCGAAGTGCAAGGCAAATTGGTTGCTGTCATCCGCCAGGTCGCATAATCGCACCTTTGTCGCCGCGCTATTGTAGTCGCGTCCTTTATGGATGCGCTTGAGGGATATATCCATGATCCAACAACAACTCAACTATCAAGCGAATCAGATCGAGATGGTGCTGGCGGGGTATCAGGTGCCAGG
>CAYPON010000032.1:0-17306 GCA_964412315.1 uncultured Anaerolineae bacterium
TAAAATGCACCCTTCGTATCCTTAGCAGATGCAGCTTTTGACATGCCGCCGAATGCATCGTATAATTCTGAATCGGGGTAGAGTCTGTGGGAGGATGATATGACCACAACGATTGTTCAGCAGGGAGCCATTCGAGGATGTAGTGCGATGGCTTGGGTTGGTATAGAGGCCGTTTCTCTTAGCCCTCAATTCCGTCATCATCTATGCAAATTCACGTAACTGTGATATAATTCCACCAAAGGAACATCCTGCGATAGCAACACGTCTTCCGATTAGCGATCACAAGCCGTTAGTCAGCCTTTCGCTGAGCACAGAAGGAGGGCAGCAAAATGTTGGCTTATGGAAAAAGAGTGCGGCAGTTGTTGGTCATTCTGCTTCTCACCGTAGTCCTCGTAGCGGCCTTCTTACCCCTGGTGGCCTGGGCGATGGAGAACTACGGGCCATGGCGCGGAGAATACTATGATAACCAGAACCTCACTGGCGCTCCCAAGCTGGTGCGCACCGACCAGTTCATAGATTTCGCCTGGGACCTCGCTGCGCCTGACCCTACCATCCCCAACGAGCATTTCTCGGTTCGTTGGACGGCGTTCATCAATTTTGCAGGGGGGACGTATCGCTTCAACAGCACGACGGATGATGGTGTGCGGCTCTGGATAGACGAAGCATTGGTGCTGGACAAGTGGCAACTCCAGCCCGCTATCTCGTATGACGTATTTATTACGTTGCCCGCTGGTTACCATTACATCCGCATGGAGTACTTTGACAATACCGATAGGGCTGTGGCGAAGTTCTACTGGGAGCGCCTCGGAGAGCCGTCGCCTCCTCGGAGGTGGCAGGCAGAGTATTACAACAGCATCTGGCTCGGTGACACTCCGGTACTCACGCGCGCCGAGCCGGAGATCAACTATGATTGGGGCAATGGCTCGCCAGGGCCCGCCGTCGCCGCGGATAATTTCTCGGCTCGCTGGACTCGCCTGGCGTACTTTGACGCCGGCAGCTATGCTTTCTATACATGCACGGACGATGGCGTGCGCGTCTGGTTGGATAGCCAGCTCATCGTGGATCGCTGGTTCGACCAAGGGGCCAGCACCAACGCCGTGGCTGTTAACGTCGCACAAGGGAATCACTACGTGCGCGTCGAATACTATGAGCGTTTCGGCGTGGCCGTAGCCAAGTTCTGGTGGCAAAGCACGGCAGTGACGCCGACGCCGACTCCGACTCCGTCCCAGTGCGTAGAGGTGATCGTGGACGACCTGAGCCTGGGTTTCAGCAAGGGTGGGCCTCCCTCTAGCTGGTATGTGGCCAATATCGGCTACGGCGGACACATTTACTGGACGTATAACAGTGTCTACCAGGTGTACAACTATGCCTCGTGGACACCGACGCTGCCTGGCGCAGGATACTATACGGTCTATGCGTTTATCCCCAGGAACTATGCTGACACGCGCAGCGCCTGCTATCGTATCTTCCACGATGGCCAGCGCCACGATGCCTGGGTTGCGCAGAATCTCTACTTTGACCAGTGGGTCAGCCTCGGCACGTACTACTTTAGCGCAACCGGCGGCGAATACGTTTACCTGTCCGATAACACCCACGAAACCTATGCCACGCGCAGGTTAGGTTTTGATGCTATGAAATTCGTGCGTTGTCCCGCCGTGTCACCCACGCCCATCCCGCCGCCTCCTCCGCCCGCTTGCGCCATCACCCCGCAACTTGGCTTCGGTCGTGTCTGGAGCGACAACGCCACGGTGCGCAGCCGCCTGGGCTGCCCCCTGGCCGCAGAGCAAAGCGTTTTCAGTGCTGAAGAGAACTTCCAGTACGGGTATATGTTCTGGCGCTCAGACGCCAGGCTGATCTACGCCCTCTACCAGAATGGCATCTGGCAGAGCATGGTGGACAAATGGCGGGAGGGCGATCCGGCCTCGGATCCAAATATTGTGCCGCCGTGGGGCTACTATCAACCTGTACGTGGCTTTGGCAAAGCCTGGCGCGAGGAGCCAGGTGTCCGTGACCGGCTCGGCTGGGCTACCGATACCGAGCGCGGCTTCAATGCCTCCATCCAGCTCTTCGAGCACGGCTTGATGATCTGGAGCAGCGTCAAAGGGATCTACGTGCTCTACTCTGATGGCACCTGGCAGCGTTTTGACTAGCGCTCCGCCTGGCCCTTAGTCGCTCATACGCTGCACGCAAATCAAAAGATGAAACGCAGAGCTGCCAAGACGCCAGGCTTTTGGCATACCTTCCCGAAAGCTCAGAAGCTTTCGGGAAGGTTTCGGGCCACCTTACGCTCCGCTGAGGTGGCTTCTTGTTGTCTGGCTAGGCTATGCCGCCCAAGGCTTGACTAATTCCCGTTATTCCTGTAAAATAGCGCATCAATTAGTTGAAATGGCTAGGTAAACGTGAGTTCGAAAGAGTTTCAGCAAGACTCAACAGGCAACAGCATCCGCTGGAATATCATGAATATTGTGCTGATCGCCCTGCGTGTGGCCTTGTTGCTCATCCTCGTGGCCTTGGGCGTTTTCGGCTACTTGGCCTGGCGGAAGGTCGCCATCTCTCCCCTGGCTTCTGACGATGCCGTCGCGCGAGCTACGGTCACTGCCGTCTCTTCTTCCCCGGACGAGAGAAAACGGGTGGGAGTGATTGCCGGACACTGGCAAAGCGATTCCGGTGCCGTCTGTCCTGATGGACTGCGAGAGGTGGACATCAACTTGAACATCGCCCGGCGAGTAGTGGACATGCTGCAGCGGCTAGGGTATCACGCTGAGATGCTGCCCGAGTTTTCGGATAAGCTTTTGGGTTATGAGGCCGATGCTCTTGTCTCCATCCATACTGATTCTTGTCTGAAGGGGCGCAGTGGCTTCAAAGTGGCCCGGGTTGCACACAGCGCAGTGCCGAAGGAAGAGGACCGGCTGGTCGAGTGCCTGTATCGGGAATATGAGAAAAGCACACAACTGGCGCGAGATGAGAAAACGATCACGGCCAACATGGTGCAATACCATGCCTTTGGCAAAATCGCCCCCAAGACGCCGGGAGCTATTATCGAGATCGGTTTCATGAGCGGCGACCGCCGGCTCCTGACAAGACAGCAATCTCGCGTGGCGCAAGGCATTGTGGCAGGCATTGTCTGTTTCCTGCAAGGGGGGCCTTGACCCTATCAGCGAAAGAGGGTTATAGGATCAGCACAAGTATACCGCCGTTACGGGACTATTTTGCAGATTTACGTGCCTCCGGCGACCCGTCGGCCAATATACAGAGTTTCCTGGCGGCGAAGCGACCGGATACATGGCAGCATGTGCAGGCCGTAGCCTCCGTTGCTTCTGACTTGGCAGCGCGTTTTGGTATGCAGGTCAGCGCGGCCCAAATAGCGGGCCTTGGTCATGATCTGGCCGCCGTCGTGCCCCGCAGCGAGATGGTAGCGGTGGCTGAAGCTTGGCGGGTATCGCTCACTCCTGCCGACCGCGAGATCCCTCAGATCATCCACGGGCCACTGGCCGCTGCCGTTATGGCGCAGCGCCTGAGCATTGCGGACCAGACGATCCTCGATGCCGTGCGTTATCACACGACCTTGCGCCCACGTCCTTTGCCCCTGGATCTGGTCGTCTTCATCGCAGACAAGGTCGCCTACGACCTCACCACGCCGCGAGTGGACTATCTTGCTGCCGTGCAGGAGGGTCTGAAGCACTCGTTGGAGGCCGCGGCTTATGCGTATCTGGATTTCGTTGTCGTGCACCAGGTCGAGCTGGGGTGGCGCATACATCCACTTCTTCTAGCTGCACATCGTGACTTGGGAGGGGCACAATGATTAGATCGGGCCTAGAGGAAACTAGTGGGTGCGGCGATGCCACATCTCTTTGATCTGGAGGCTTTTCACATCTTCGTCTTCGACGAGGAAATCACGCAAGAGACGATGGAATTTGGCAGGCTCTTCTAACATGGGGAAATGCCGCGACCCATCCAGGACGATAGAGCGTGCATGACGCGATGTCACCTCAAAAAACGAGGCTTGCGAAACATTGACGACGGGGTCTTCACTGCCGAACACAGCCAGGATGGGAACCCTGACGTGCCGCAGTTCCTCTCTCAAATCCATCGCCGCGAGCGAGCGCATACTATCCGAGATAGCATCTGGATCGGCTTTGGAGGCTTCGTCGTTGACTTCGGCATGGTTGATCTTGAAACTGCCTAACAACCTTTTAATGGAAGAGGCCGCGTCCGGACGCCAGATGAGCTGACTAGCCAGCGGGTTACTGAAGGAGCGCAATCGTCCGTTGATTGCGCTTGCCTCAACAGGTGAGTTCGCAACCGCGAGCCGCTCAACGCGCTCAGGACATCGAGAGGCATAGATGAGTGCAATGGCTCCCCCCACAGAATGTCCGACAATTGATGCCTTTGGGATGCCCATCTCATCCATGAGATCGTTCAGCAGCCGAGCATAACTGACAATGTTGTAGAGCGGCCTTGACTTGGCCGAGTCGCCGAACCCCCAGAAATCAAAGGCATAGGCGCGACAATCCGCAGCCATTGCCTCCATCGTCCTCATCCAATAGCGCCACGACCCCAACCAACCATGGAGGAGAAGCAAAGGGCGACCTCGTCCCCAACTCTCATAATGGACCATCTCCCCATCAATGATGATCGCACTCATCCCCCTCTTTCCTTGCTGGTTTGGAGAATCTTAGCCACTTGGTCTAGCAACTCTTCGGGAGCAAAAGGCTTCAGGATATAAGCCACGGCCCCCATTTCGATGCCATGCTTAACCTCGACTTCTTGCCCTTTAGCCGAAAGGAACATGACAGGTATATGCTCAGTTTTCTCTATAACTTTCAATGCCTGGCACGCTTCAAATCCTGTCATCTTGGGCATTCGCACGTCCAGAATAATCAAGTCGGGTAGCTCTTCCTGCGCTTTTTCCACTGCCGCCTTGCCGTCGGACACTTCGACGACCTGGTACCCCCCAAAAGTGAGCGTAAACCCGACCAGTTCCCGAATATCCCTTTCATCCTCTGCGACCAGCACTTTCAGTGGCTTGGAATCTGTAGCTTTTGTTGTCATTCTCTCACTTCCCGGCGTACCTATTATTCGTTCGGGCGCAGTTCGCCCGTCTCATCCCCGCCCTCAAGCAGCAAATCTTTCCCCACAGATGCCAGAAATGGGGTGGACTCTTTCGCTATAGGCAGGGCAAGGGAGAAGGTGCTTCCCTCCCCCAAGCGACTTTGCATCCAGACTCGCCCTCCATGCATCTCAACGATGGATTTGACGATCGCCAATCCCAACCCTGTGCCTTGCTTTTCCTGCACTAGCGGATGATCCCCCCGGAAAAAGCGCTCGAAAATGTGCTTCTGTTCCTCCTCTGAGATGCCGATACCTGTATCGGCGATGTCAATCTGAACCTCATCTTGTTCCACGTGAGCCGAAACATTTGCTTTCCCACCTGGTAGAGTATACCGGCAGGCATTATCCAGCAAATTGGACAAGACCTGTATGATCCGCTTCTTATCGCCGTTGATGCGAGGCAAGGCGGGGGGGATTTGCGCGGTCAGCAGGATACGCTGCGTAGCGAATTGCCCCCGCATAGAGGAGACAACCTGATTTAGAACCTGGTCTATCTCCACAGGCTCGATTTCCAGCCGCATACGGCCCGACTCTATGCGCGAGAGGTCCAGCAGATCCCCCACCAGGCTGCCGAGGCGATCCACGTTCGACCTGATGATACTCAGGAAGCGGTTTTGAGCTTCGTTCAACTCTCCCACTGCCCCCATGAGCAGCAGATCGGTGTATCCCTTGATAGATGTCATCGGGGTACGAAGTTCGTGTGACACTGTGGAAATGAACTCGGTCTTGGCGCGATCTGCTTGAACCTCCTTAGTAATGTCGCGGAACACAGCCACAGCGCCCAGGATTTCCCCGGACATCTGCACAAGGGACAGGCGCACATTGATCACGCGCCCATCAGCCTCGTAGCGCTCCTCAAGAGTTTGCCCCTCCAATTGCTCCCACGGTTGAGAGATCCATTCTTTGATCCAAGACAGGCCCAGGATAGCGCGATCTCTGGGCTGCGAGGACGATATGCCCAACTCGTGGACAGACCTGCCCATCAGACGGTTGGCCGAGGCATTTAGGATATCTTCCGCGGCGCGGTTGACAAGGATGACCTGCCCGCGAGGGTTGACCACCACGACGCCATCGGTGATGCCTTCCAAAATGGAGGCTTTTTCCGAAGCCTCCGTCTGTTGTGCGCGTAGCGCATTCCCCAAACGCTCCGCCTGCTCCCGGATCAAGCGATAAAGTTCGGCATTGCTGATGGCCTGCGCCACCTGGCTCGCGGCTGCCGACACCAGACGCGCGTGCTCAGCATTGAACAGGTTGGCCTGGGCATCTGACAGCGCCAGTATACCGAGGACTTCATCGCCCAGCATCAACGGCGCAGCAATAACGGAGCGCACCTCCCCCAACGCCACGAGAGGAGCAACAACCCAGCTTCGGTCTTGGGGAGCGTCGGCCAGGATGAGCGGTTTGCGGTTCTGCATCACCCATCCCACAAGGCCAACGTCTTGGGAAATGGGTATCGCCCGCTCCTCTGGCGTTAACGGTCGTCCCTGGCCCAAGAGCAGGCGATAAGCCATTTTGTTCGATGGCGTGTCCAGCATCAGGATCGCCCCGTGACTCGCGCCAATCGCCTGGCTAACGAGATCCAGCGCTCGGTTTAGCACACGATCCAAATCCAGGCTGGCACCAAGTTCGCGTGTGATACGATAGAGCGCCTGCGCGCGCTCTTTTTCCAGCGTGAGCTGCCTGTTAGCTTCGGCAAGTTCCTCCGTGCGTTGCTGGACGCGCCGCTCAAGCTCCGTGTTGAACCGGCGGATCTGCTGGTAAAGGTGGGCGTTCTGCAAAGCAGCCGCAGCTTGAGTGGCGATAGTCAGCAACAAACTGAGATCCTCTTCGTTTTCGGCCCGCGAGACCTCAAGACTTTGCACAGCAATGGCTCCTACAACCTTGTTGACAGCCATCATGGGCACACCCAGCCACATACCCTGGGCTTCTGGCGCGGCTTCTGTTGCGGACTCGAGCCTGGCCGGTTCCGTAGCCTTCCCATTAACAACAGGGAGCATGAGCGGCTCGCGTGCGCGGATGAGGCGCCAGATCAACTCGGCCTCTTCGGGCAGAGCTTGTGCCGTGCTGCGTTCTCCCCCCGCGACAATGAAGGGGAAAGCGACCTCATCTGTCGCTTCATCATAGAGGGCAATAGTGAACCTGGACACAGGTACAATTCGGCTCGCGTGGCGATAGATAGGCTCCAGAAGGTCATCTGCTTCCAGGGTAGAGCTAAGCGCCTGGCCGATCTGGTTCAAAGTCGCCAGTTCCGAGATGCGCCGCTGCGTCTGGTTATATAACTGCGCGTTCTCAATAGCGAGTGCCGCCTGGGCGGCAAATGTTTCCAAGACCTCAATCGTCGTCTGGGCGGGGATCTTGCCATCTTGTGGATCATCAACGGACACCACGCCGAGCAGTTCACCTTCCGCGTTACGCAAAGGCGTGAAAAGGATGTCCTCAGCGTGCCATCGGTCAGGCTCCTGTTCCTCCTGCTCAGGAAGGAGGGTCAGCACATCCAGTTTTTGCTGCCATATCCCTTTCTCCTGATGGGGGATGAAATAGGACTGGCTGATCGCAAAACGGTCTTGGAACAACTCCCGGACGACAGACAGGGGTTGAGTACGCCTTTTCAGTTCATTGAATGACTCAATGGGTATCCCTGCCGCAGCCACGCGCCGCAAGTGGCCAGGGTCCCCTTCGATAACGCTGAGCAAGACAATGTTAAAGCCGACGCTTTCCTGAATAGCGTAAGCAATGTCCTCAAGAATAGTCTCCAAAGGCTTATCCATGCGCAGCGAACGGCTGGCCTCGAACAGGCCCTGCTGCTGCTCAGCACGCCGACGCAAAGATTCGTTCAGCCGCACCTGCTCTCGATAGCGTTGCGCATTGCCGATAGCGATGCTTGCCTGTTCTGCCAGGGCCTGCACAAACTCGAGGTGCACCTGGTTATAGGCTTTGGGGAGTGCACTATGAAGGTTAATGGACCCGGCGGCTGCCCCCTCGTAGAAGATGGGCACAGACAAGACAGAGCGCGTGCCTGCCCTGAGATACGGGGAATGCTTCTCTGTTTGAATATCCGAAACGATGGCCGGCTTGCCGGAGCTGATGACCCCGGTCGCTATACACTGCCCCGCTTCCGCGGAGGGGGCTGCCAATCCCTCTAGCTCCGATGGATCATAGCCTATCATGGCAACGGCGGCTAGGTTAGCGGTGGTCATGTCGCGCAAGACAATATAGCCGTGAGTGGATGCCGTTGTCGCGATAGCCTCTTTCAACATGAGGGTCAATATGCTATCCAAATCCAGGGTCGCATTCATCTCGCGGCTGATCCGCTGCAACGCCACAAGCTCGTCCACCTTCTCGCGCAGCCGCTCGTCCCGATCCACGGTCCGATTATACAACCGCAGAATAAGCTCAAAGCCCAAAAGGGTCACGCTCCATGCTATGCCCAGGCTAAGTCCCAGGTTGAAAATGACCTCCCCTGCCGATCCCCTCTGCACTACAGCGTAGTAGACCACCAGCAGAAGAGAAACGGCGGTAGCGATGCGCAGTGCTTGCCAGCGCAGCCTGGTGACTTCTTTTTTCCCGCTAGTTGTATATTCGGATCGGCTTCTCATAAGGCCCTTTCCAAGGGGTAGAAGCTCTTGAAGCCTATTCGACGACAGTGTAGCGTAGAACCTTCTGCCCGCTGGGACGCCCCCCAAGGGCTATTTTACGCAGGGAAACACAGTGTCGGTCATCGGATAGGTACTTGCCTGAACGAAAGGGCAGTTGCTCACCGACTTTGGGCCGTCTCCCTCTGAGCGGATCTCCTGGCCTCAGCAGCTACTTCGGTGATTTGGCGGATATCGCTGAACGGGCCATCGCGATCGGTGATGACACCTATAGATAGGGTCATAAGAGGGACGCGGATCTCTTTGCCGTCGGCATCCCGCAAGGCGAGGTACCCGTTCTCACGGTCGCGAAATGAGTAAAAAGCGGCTACCTCGGCATCAAAACGTTTTTTGATCGCCTCTTTGAGCACGCTTGCCCGGTCGGCAGAGGTGATAACGATGAAATCATCGCTACTGACGTGGCCGATGAAGTCCTCTGTGCTGCCTTTCGCGTCTACGGCATTGGTCAAGACCATCGCCAGAAAGCGCAGGACATCGGCGCCAGCCACGAAACCATATACCTCGTTAAATGGCTGCAAGTGGTTGATCCCCATATACAGGATAGCCCAGTCGGCCTTTTGCATAAGCCCGCGCAACTGCTCCTCGATAAGCTTGCCGCTCGGCAGGCCAGTGGTCGGGTTGGTCAGATTCTCGTAGCTGGCGCGACGGAGCGCATTTTGCACGCGCAGCCCCAGTTCCTCCATGTCGAAGGGTTTGGTTATATAGTCATCCGCGCCCAGCTCCAATCCCGCGATCCTATCACCGCGTTCATCCTTTTGCGTCAGAAAAATAACCGGGATGTGGCTAGTGCGTAGGCTGCTCCTTAACCGTGTGCAGACCTCATAGCCGTCCATATCCGGCAGCATGATATCCAGCACAACGAGATTGGGGAGCTTTTGTCGAGAGAGAGATAGAGCATCGCTGCCTCGCATAGCATACAAGACCTCATAACCCTTATAACCGAAATAGTGCGATAACATCTCGCCGATATCTTTGTCGTCCTCGACGATCAAGATGCGGCCTTTGCTCATTCTTCCATACCTCCTCCATAACAAAAACGACACAGCGCTCCATCGGCTGCTGCGCTTCAATTATAGGGAAGAAACATCACAACATCAATGGTACAAAAGTACCGTAACCGACAATGAGATAGCATAGAGTGCTCTGATCAGCCTTCGCCCGGTAGGGGCAAATCAACGCGGATAGTACCGCTTATGAACGTGGCCCCCTTTCAGGTGATGATGATCACTTTCGTCATACGAGACATTCTTGCTGATGACGGAACGTGTTTCCGACTGCACTAAGACCGTGTCTGACTCTACAATGCGACCCGGATAAAAGGTGAGACCAGCGCCAATACGGCAGTTATGTCCGATGCATCCCCCCAAGATGGGCAATCCCGCAGGCTCTAGCTGACCTTTATGCATCGTCCTCAGAGGAAGCGAGAGGAGGTTAAAATCGGTAAAGGCCACATTGGCGCCGATGAAGGTATTGCGACCCACGACGCAGTATTGCAGAGTTGTATTCTGCGCCACCATCGAGTTTTCCATCAGCGTGGTCATAAAGAGCGAGCCGCGAAAAGGGAGAAAGGAGCCATCGCCGACCACGCTTAACAGCAGTTGGCAGCCGTGCATGATATTGACATTGTTGCCGATGATGCAATTGGAAATCAGGCAGCCGGCGCCGATGTCTACATTATCGCCGATGAGCGTGGGGCCTTGCACAACCGCCGTTGGATCAATATGCGTGTTTTTGCCAACTTTGACCATATAAGAGCAGGAAAGAAACTGTTTGCGCTCAAGAAGCGCCCTGATCGCAACCCTCAACTGAATATCCAGGCGATCCAGGGATTTCTCCACCCGGTTGCCGATGGCAAAAATGCCAAAGGGTGAGTTAGCCATAAAGACATGGACCCAATTCTCAATGGAGAGAAAGGGACGTGCTGGCACCTGGAAGACGAGATCACCCTTCTCCGCGGCCATGTAAGTGGGAATGTGATAGTATCCCAATTCGCGGGGCTGGGTATCAATAACGAGTGGACGGGCCTTTTCTTCAAAGCCGCGCGGAAAATACCACATATCGGCCACATAAACATCGCCCTCGCGGCGGATTCCTTCCTGCAAGGGGAGCGCGTGCGTCGTGATCGCCTTGTCATCCGGCGAAAAGGCTACCTGGCAGGCGCGATTTAGCTTTCGTGCCTTGCCCATGAATTCGGCCAGAAAGACGTCGTCGAAATAAAGATTGTCGCGGTAAACGAGCATCTCCGCGCGATGAGCAGGGATCTGGAGGGCGGAGTCCACCTCGACTTCCGAGTCGCAATATTTGGCGAGGATGTCACGTTGCAGAAGCCAGAGAGGTTTATTTAGAACTCGGAGATCCCGCGCCGCCTCGTTGAAGGGGGAGATTTTCCGTTTATCGCGAATGATAATCTTTTGCATCATGTCCCCACCGGCATCTTCTAAAGATGGGGGCTGCTCAGAGAACAACGGTTGGAGAACGCCCCGCCCCTACTAATCGAGGGGCTTCTTGTCAATAACGAAATTGCAGTCGCTATCCCCCGTAGCAATACAAGTTACCTCGAGGACGCGGAAGCTTTTGCCCCCACTAACCCAGTGCAACGCCTCTTGGAGGAGGCCCATCGCCGTGTGGCAGCAGGGCTTATCAGATTTTCTGCCCCAGCATACCGGACAGCGGTCTATGTGCCAATAGAAATGCTCTTCATCCTCCTCGGTGCGCACGATTTGGTCGGTGTACCTATTGAATACTTCGGCAAAGAGAGGGAGGCCCATCTTAAGCTTCATCAACAAAGGTAATAACCTGAAGGCCAGATCAGCGATGCCTAGAATGGGGGCGAAATCCCGTAGGCCATACTTGAAAGTGGCGCGGCCGGCTCGCAGGTTCAACCCCCTTCCCCCGCGGACACCGTACATGTCCTCGATAGCTTGATTCACCGCCGCAAAGTCGGAAAACTTAAAGCCGCGCTCCAGGTTATTGGGTGGATAGTTGTTGATGAGATGCTTAAGCCCGGCGAAGTTGAGGACAGCGCTCAATCCGTTCTTACCAATGACATCTTCGATGGCCATCAGGTAAATGCGCCCATGTTTGTTGGAATAGTAATAGGTCGTCTCGTTCTGGGCATCACCTTTTTCCTCGTTCGGCATCTTTTGGTTACCTCCTTGAAGTCCATCTCGGGGATTGAACTTGTGTCCCTAGCTCAGGTATGTAGCCTCAGGCTTCATGCTGAGCTACATGGTTCATTCCTTCGTAACTTCCAGAATACTATAGAGTAGTTCGAGCAGAATATTCTTGACGCTCGCTTTATCGGTGGCCACGCAGGGCAAGACCTTGGTGCTGCCATCCAGTTTCAAAGCGTAACGAATATCCTCCGGCGACCAGGCATCCTCCATATCCTGTTTGTTGGCCGCGATGACGAAGGGGGTAGCCGCATATTGGCGGAAGACGTTGAGGATCTGCCTCGCTTCGCGGAAAGTGTCGGGGCGCGTGCTGTCTACGATGATGATAAAACCCAGCATACCCTCAGAAAGGATCTCCCACATAAAGTCGAAGCGTTTTTGGCCGGGTGTGCCAAACAGAAAAAGCACCAAATCCTCGCCTACCGTGATGCGGCCAAAGTCCATAGCCACGGTCGTTTCCTCTTTGACCTCGCGCGTGTCGTCGGTGATCTTGCGCTCGGTGGAAACGACTTCTATCTCACTGATTGATTGGATAAAGGCCGTTTTGCCTGCGGCAAAAGGGCCTGTGATAACCATTTTCACTGACTGCATGGAATCGCTCCTCTTCTGGCGAGATACTCGAGCCTGACCTGTTAGTGCATCCGCTTTGCTTCTCACGACCTACAAGCCGCGAATCCGATCAATGAGGCGCAGGATGATGCCTCGCTTGATGGGAGCAGGGGCTTCTTGTGGTTGTCCGCGCTGAGCTAAGAAGGGAGGCACAAGTTTCTGTTTTCCAACAGGAACAATAAGCTCTACCAGTCCTGCGGAGAGTAAGCCATAGATGATCTTGCGCATCTCAAAGTCGCTTAATCGTGTCTGCTTTGCGATCTGCCGGAGGCTATTCCGAGGATCAATGTAGGAGATAACTCGCCACTCTTCCGGGCTTAGGCTAATCTTGCGCAGATTGGTATCAGGGCGCTTGGCGAATTTGAGGGATACGTCCAGGTCGGGAATTTCATCCTGTAGCATCTCCCATTCCCGTAAACGGCGGCTACCTTCCAAAATGACGTTTTCTAGCTCGATAGGTGTGATGATCTTTTCCGCCCCAGGCAATTGGTTTGGCTCGAAACGGAACAAACCCTCTTCCCACGTGAAGAGCGGATAGACTATGTCCAGGATATGTTTACGGATACTCGACAAGATATCTCGCTGGGTGACATAGCCCGCATTGACCAGGAGAAGGCCCAGTTCCTTGTCAGAACTGATCTGTGAGCGCGTCAGAATAGTGCGAGATTGCTCTTCCGTGATCCTGCCAGCGCGGAGGAGCATCGTTGGCAGTCCGAGGTCTTGGCTGTCGCGGGAGGCATAGATCATACGGCCTTCTTTGAAAAAGATCATCGCCGTGCCCCGCGAGCTACTGAGGGTCAAGGCCCCGGTTTTCCGGGCCAGGTTAATCACGTTAAGAAGCTGAGTGAGGCTAAAGTCCTTGAGATTTCCCTTTAACGCCATGTTGCCCCGCTTTCTCGCAAAAGTGTTGATTCCTATGCCTGTCCGCGCCTCTGCATCACAAAAGCTGTCGAGACCTAAACTGCGCCGATGTCGTCAATTATACTCACGGTTACTTTGCGCGTCAACTCGCAATTCTAGATTAAACACCATCTGCTTTCGGACTGTCAATAGGACAAAAGTACCTCAGGTAAGCTCCAACTAACGATAAGCGCCTAAATAGGCGGCCATGATCGCTGGCCCATAAAGCATCATGATGACCCCGCCGGCGACGAGGAAAGGGCCATACGGGATGGCGGCCAGGGCTGTGTAACGTCGCTGGATGAAGGCGCGCAGCACAATGAAAAACAACGCCCCGATCCCCCCTAAGAAAATGCCAATGAATAGGGCAAAAATCACGGCTGGGAACCCGACCACCAGCCCGATAAAAGCCGCAAGCTTGACATCGCCGAAACCGAAGGGAACCTCTGTGGTCCTTTGCCCACGCAGTCGGCTCCACACGCGCACAAAAAGAGGCCCTGCCAGGTAGATCAACAGCACAAGCGCGAAACCGACGAGGCCCCCCAACAACGCTAAGCGATAATGGACATCCTGGCGGAAGAAGCTGGCAGCAGCGGCCAGGGCAATCCCAGGATACATGACAGAATTGAGGATAAGGCGATGCTCCAGGTCAGTGATCAGGACAAGGATAAAGATGGCGGAATATAACGTGAACAGAGCCAACTGGGTGGAGGGACTATAGCGTCGCCAGAGATAGGCAAAGAGCAAAGCAGTGAGCAGCTCGACCAGGGGCGCTCGCATCGCTAACGGTGCCCCGCATCGGCTGCAATGTTGCCGCCCCGTCAAATAAGCGAGGAGGGCGACCCATTCCAAAGGGGAATGCTCCCGACCGCAGAAAGGACATCGCGGCGATCCTGTCAGCGGTTGTCGTTGCGGCAGCACATTGGCAGCGTGGTTGAGCAACGCGCCGACGATCAGGCCCAACACGGCGTATCCCAACATCGGTTATTCCTCCACCCCGATCATTTCTCGCATTATATCATGAAGCGCAACCTTGACAAAATCCGCCCTCAAGATAAAATGTCAAGCACTCTACAGTGGGAAAGGCATCCTATGCGCCCATATAACCGCATCAGCGTCATCGTTGGCCCCATCTTCCTGGTGTTGCTGCTCTCCTTCCTGGTCCGCCTGCCCAGCCGCACCATTGACTTGTACTTGTTCGGCGAGCTACGGCAAATCGTGTTCTCCGGCCCCTGGCTTCTCGCTCTGTTGCTGGCGGGCGCCATTTACTTCGGCAACAATGACCTCGTCCGTGCTCACCCGACCGCCCGCGATGCCGGCCTCGGTTATACATTGACTTTCTGGCCATTGCCTGGCTTGCTTACGTTCCTCTCCATCCCTTTCTTACATACCTTCCCCAACCCTATCCTCTGGGGTGTGGGTGCGCTTTTCCTCGCCCTCCTTCTGGCGGCTATCTTAATCGCACAGCATAATGCTATCGCTCCAGGCATGTCGTTCTACCGTGCGGCGCGCTGGTTTCTTAACTTACTGGCCTATGCCCTGGCTTTTGCTCTCTACTTCTCCCTTCAGCAACTCAAGGCTCTGCTTCCCGTTTTCGTAATTGCTGTGGTTTTCGTTAGCGGAGCCTTGTCCCTGGAGATCCTGCGTCGGGGTCGAAGCGAGGCGGGCCGTACCTGGCTGTATGCCGCGCTAGTCGCCCTCATCATTGGCGAAATGGCGTGGGCCTTGACCTACTGGGCGCTCGATGGCTTGCTTGCCGGGTTATACCTCTTCTGGCCCTTTTATTTGCTCACCAGCATTATACAGCAGCATCTAGGCGGCCAGATCACGCGGGCGGTGATGATAGAGTTCCTGGCCTTGGGGGTCTTGGGCTACGGCCTCCTTTGGTATTATACGCCATAGCCATTTTGCGCAAAGTTTCAAGCCGTGTTATAATCTTTTTGGGGAGGCAGCTTGAAACTTACCATGAGAAGTACGCGCCTGGCGTTTTTCGGAATCATAGGCATAGCAGTGGCTGTGGTGATCGCCAGCCGATGGTCAGACCTAGGCCCATTGTTTGAGCGCGCCATCGCGGTGTCGGCTCCGGCGGCCTCCTCTGTTACTCAGATGCCGCCTGGAACAACAGAGCGGGGCGAGGCGAAACTGGCCAGCATGAAGGCTGTGCCCTCGGAAGTGCCTTTGTCCGCCGAAGTGCGTGACATGGTTCCGGTGCATACTTCCATCGGTTCCGTCTATTTCGTTGGGGAGATCATCAACACTGGGCAGGACGCCGTGGCCAAGCCGGAGGCGATCATCGCGCTCCTCGATGCGGAGGGGAAGAGACTGGCCTTCTAGACCGGTTATTCGATCCATGATGTTGTTCCTCCAAAGGAGGCTGTCCCCGTCGCCGTTCTTTTCACCGATCCTCCCGCCAACTGGCAATCTTTTGAAGTGTTCCTGCAAGTTGAAGCCCCAACCGGGCGGGAGTTCACGGCGTATGCCGATTTCGCCTACCAGGAAGCCACCATCTCCCGAGATGAATTCGGCTATTATGTCGTCAGCGGTGTTGTCCAGAATAGTGGATCATCCAGAGCGGAATTCATCCAGGCAGTGGTTTCGTTATATGGGCAGGATAAAAAGATCGTGGGCATGGGTAGCGCCTATTTGGAACAGAGCAAATTGGACTCCGGTGAAAGCTCGTCCTTTGTCGTGCGCATCATGAAAGTAGCTGCGCCAGTCACCTTCTATCGCTTGCAATTCGTGGGGCACGCCAAGCCCTCCAAGGCTCCATGATGTTCCCTCTCTATAGATCACAGATGGTCATTCTGAGGAGCGTCCTTTGCGGCGAAGAATCTCCTTTTGGGCGGGCGAGATTCTTCACTTCACCCAGGATGACAACTTGCAGCGAAGGAACTTGAGTGATCCTCCCTGGTCATATCGCCGTTGCCATCTTCTGTCACAGATTGTTGCGCCTCGATTTGTCCACCCTTATCGCCGCGGCCCTCCTGCCCGACGCTGTAGATAAGGGGTTGGCACACGTCTTGCGCGTAACGCCGAGTGGCCGCTATGCCATGCACAGCCTGCCCGGCTGGCTCTTCTCCTCTTTAGCGGTTGGCCTTTGGGGAGGAGAAAAACGGAGGCACGCCTGGGCTGTGGGTCACCTGGCGCATCTTTTGGGTGATCCGGGCCAGGTTCCCTGGTGGTTTCCTTTCAAGCAATACGAGTTCCCTGAGGCTATGAGCCTCAGCCAGTTTCTCACGGCAGCGTTCGGTACTGCTGAGGCACAAAGAAGCCTGGCACTGGAGACGCTTTTGCTCATCCTGGCTCTGCTGTGTCCAAGAGCTTACCCGATAGCACGCAGGCATGAAGCCTGCGGCTACAGAGTCGGTTCCGGGAAGGGGTGAAAAGAAATGTCACGCAAGCTTGTCCTGACCTGCCTGGTGGACAACACAGTGGCCTCCCTGTTCGCATGGGGCGAGCATGGCCTGTCTTTCCTCGTAGAATGCGAGGGGCAATCTATCCTCTTCGATACAGGGCAAAGTGGCCACGTCCTGGCCCATAACCTGGAGGCGCTCAAGCAAAGTGGTGATAAAGTGCGTTCCATTGTCCTGAGCCATGGGCACATGGATCACACCGGCGGCCTGCGCGTGGCTATGAACTGGGCGCCTGGAGCGGAAATCGCCGCCCACCCGGGGGTTTTTGCGCGGCGATTTGCCCAGCGAGGGGAAGGAAGCGCATCGCAGCTTGAGCCTATCGGCCTGCCCTTCGCGCGAGAGGAGATCGAGGGACGGGCGCATCTGCGGCTATCGGCAGAGATGACGGAGATCGCCCCTGCGGTTTGGACGACTGGCCAGGTGCCACGCACGATTGACGCCGGGGC
>CAYPON010000033.1:0-13245 GCA_964412315.1 uncultured Anaerolineae bacterium
GATATTGGCAAGGGGAATTGCTCGCCTTTGCCGCACCCCCCGCCCTGCTGGAACCGCAGATCATCGCCGATGGCCTCGATGCTCATCAACGTCTGAAAGACGTTGCCCGTCAGGTTGACCCCACGCACCGGCTCCGCGATCTGACCATTTCGGATCATATAGGCTTCGCCCGCGGCAAAGGTGAACATTTCCATGCTGGTTTCACCACCGAAGGAGTATCTGGCATAGATCCCCTCCTTGATGTCGCTAATCATGTCCGCAAAGGAAACCCCACGTGGTTCAATATACGTATTCGTCATACGCACAATCGGTGGAAAGCGGTAATTGACAGCGCGCGCATTTCCGGATGGTGGCTCTCCCATCTTGGCTGCCGTCTCCCGCGAATGCAGTCGGCCTACCAGGATGCCATCCTTGATCAGGTAAGTTCTGGTTGCTGGCACCCCTTCGTCATCGTACAGATAGGAGCCACGCAGGCCAGGCACGGCAGCACCATCCACGATGCTGAGATGATCCCCGCCGAAACGTTTGCCCAAGACCATCACCTCGCGCAGCCTCGGGTTTTCATAGACGAAATCCGACTCGGAAAGATGGCCGAAAGCCTCGTGGGCAAAAAGCCCGGCGAGTTGCGGATCGGCAATCACCGTATAAGTTCCCCCACGCACCGGCTTGGCCGCTAGAAGGGCGACCGCTCTCCGTGCTGCATCTTCGATCCTGGCGTGAATCCCTTCTACAATTCCATAGTCGCGGTTGCTGCCCAGGCTGACGAAAGCCTGTTGCACATTGTCCCCTTCCCTGGCCACAGCCACAAAGACGGCGCTGATATCCAGCCGCTCTTGTTCGATGTAGCTTCCCTCAGAGTTGGCATAATACATCTTTCTGCCGACATCGCGGTAACGGATGATCGAGGTTTGGATCTTGGGGCCCTGGCTCCAGATGATAGAGTTATACTCCTCCAGGAGCCTGTTCTTGTCGGTCACTGAGATGCTGCGCGGATCCTTGACGACATCCAACGGCGCCACCGTTATCACCGGCTCGACGGCTGCCAGTTCGCTTTTCCCCTGGCCGACGAGGCGCGCCTGGCACACCGCCAGGCTCACCTTATCCTTGAGGCCGTTCAATTCATTGAAGGAGACGAACCCCCAGCCCCCTTTGACCAGAGCGCGGACATTGCCGACCTTGTTGATAGCCTTGCCGATGTCCTCCAAAGCTCGACCGCGATAGCTGATGGCGGTGGCCTCCTCCTCTTCGACGTGTATCTCCACATAATCGGCGCCGTGACCGCGCAGCGCATCCATGATTAGGTCTCGCACTTTGCTCCTTTCCTTTGCTCTCTAGTCACCCATGCCTATCACACCACCTACCCCGCTATCTCTACTCATGGAACACCAGACTGTCAATCACGCGGCCCCTGCTCCAATGTGAGTTTCCCAGCCCAATGCAAAACCTCTTCGGCAAGGGCAATAGCCTCCTCGTACTCCTCACGAGTAACAGGCTCAACAAAGCCCGGGTAACGCGCTTCCACCGCATACGCTCGCTACCCATAAACAACCCGTCCTTCTCGCAGAGCTGGTTCCAGCACAAGCCCGACCGAACTTCCGTAATGCTCGATGTCCTCCTGGGTGACAACGACCACATCAACGGGAAAGCCCACTCCGATCAGATCCTGGTAAATCGCTTGTGCAAGCCGCCGCCGATGTGTGCCAGGTCGAGCAACGACCAGCAAATCTAGATCACTGTTAGCCCTTATCTCGCCTCGAGCCGCCGAGCCGAAGAGGATGATCTTTTCTGGTTGGGCTACCTTCACGATGCGGCGAATGACTTCCGGCAATACTTCCGTTTCAATGAATGCTCTTTTGTCCTGGATAGAGTCTCCTATGACCATTGGTCTCACCCCGACAGTCAATTCCGTTGTGTTTATGTGGTGTCAATGCCTCGGACTGAGGAGAGGCATAACTCTCTCCCAGAAATCGGATTCCAGGGTGCTCGACACGCGCTCTCGCCAACCCGCCACAGCCGAAGAAACCGTTGTGGCCCAGGAACCGGCCACCGCCTTCGGATCAAAGCCGATCCCATACATGGCCACATTATAAGCCAGAGCGACGCTCGCCAGTATCCCCAGGAGCCACAGCCCCGCACTGTGGCGTTTTGTCTTCAGGCTGGCGCTACAGAAGGGACAAACTCGCACCCCATGAGTCACATATTGCCCACATCTCCGGCAGCGGAAGCGCATTTGCCATCTGCGGCCGTAATTCGTGCCACAACTGGGGCAAAGGGTCAGATCGCCACCGGATTCCGCACCACAGTTCGCGCATCTCATAACCTATACCTGTACGCAGCAAGACATCCGAAGTCTAGCAGACTTTGGAAGTTTGTGCAGTCTAGTTGCGCATCAAGGCAGAAAGGATTCGCCGCGAATAAGGCGCAGCAAGTCCTTGTAGGCGATCAAGAACATCAAAGCCAGAAGGATAAGCATCCCGATACGATGGACGATCCCTTCTTTTTGCACCTCGATCCTTCGCCCGCCGCGCACGACCTCCAGCGCGATAAACAAGAGGCGCCCACCATCCAAAGGCGGAAGAGGCAACAGGTTAATCAAAAAGAGGTTAACGCTCACCAAAGCGGTCAAATCCAGGAGGTTGACCCATCCTGATCTCGCCACTTCTCCCGTCACCTGATAGAGGCCGATAGGCCCGGTGACATCGGCAGGGATCGTGCCCCGGATCATGCGCCAAAGGCCACCAACAATCATGGCCAGGGTCTCGCCCGTCCTCAACAGACTGGCAGGGATAGCCTGCCAGATCGGATAACGCACCGTGACCACACGGGCATCATCCAGCGTAATGACTACGCCTAACGGCCCCTGCCCAGCGGGGGGGCGGGGCCGAGGAACCATGGCAAACGTCAGACGCTCTGCGCCACGCTGCACCACAAGCGTGACTTCCCGGCCCGCGGCAAGCTGTGTCTCGCGGTGCAAGTCCCAAGTGCTCTCAATCTTGACATCGTTGATTTGCACGATCTCATCGCCGGCCTTCAAACCCGCCACCGCCGCTGGCGAATCCGCCGCTATATCCTTGATCACCACACGACCAATCCACTGCTGTTGCCCAAACATGAACACCAGGATATAGCAGACCACTGCCAAAATCAGATTCATAAAGGGGCCAGCCGCGAAGACGAGCGCTCGCACCCGCCCGCTTTGATTAGCCAAACTGTCGGGCCGCGAAGTATCCTCTTCGCCCATACTGACAAAGCCGCCAACCGGAAGGGCATTGACCGTGTATTCCGTCCCCTTCCACTTGCCTAGGCTGAACAACCGTGGGGGATAGCCAAAACCGAACTCATCCACCCGCACGCCGGCCAGCTTCCCCACCAGGAAGTGTCCAAGCTCATGCACAAAGATCATCACACCGAACAAAAGCACAAAAACTAGCAAAGTATCCATGCTTTCATCCTAGAAAGGATACGATCCCCAACAGGGAAATTATACACCCATAACCCATAGCACCACGTCGCCAATTCACTTCACCAATGCAACAGGGTTCCCTCGCGAAAGGAACGCTCTTGTAGCGCCCGCTGCACCCAGCCGGGCCGAAGGCCGGAGATCAAATGCACGGTCAAGGAGGGCCGCTGGCGAACCAGTTGAAACATCATGAGAACTTTGGACAGCATCCCGCCGGTCACGTCCACCACTGAAGAGCCAGAGAGCATCCCCTTGATCTCATCTATATTATGTCGAGAAATATCGGGGATTAAGCAAGCCCCGACATCCAGCCCCGGATCAGCAGTGAAAACGCCGTCCACCTCCCCCGCCAGGATGATCCGTTCCGGAGACAGGATTCCGGCCAGATGGGAGAATATCTGCTCCGTCGAGATGATCGAGGAACCCTGCGCTTCATCAAAAGATACATCTCCATAGACGAGCGGCACCAGGCCATGGCTGAGAGCAGCCTGTATCGGCGCCACCGCCATCTCCAGCAATTGCCCATTCCGGCAACACGCTGAGGCGGAGGGCTGTAAGGAGACCACCGGCACGTCCTCGGCCAGGAAGAAATCGGTCACCAGGCGGTTGAGTCGGCTGGCCGCAGCCCCCGTGGCCGCATATCCCTGCCAATCGGCGCAGCCGGTATGAATGTGGTAGCGATGAGCCAGGACATGGCCGAAGGAGCCGCTCCCGTGCCCTATTAACAACCTCAAGTCCGGCCTCGCAGCGAGAGCGGACTTGACCTCCTGCGCCAGTCGCTGGATCACCTCCGGGTGCGCCGTCGCCTCCTGGCCCTTATCGGTGATGAGCGACCCGCCCAGCTTAAGAAAAACCAGTTCGCTCAACTCTGATTCGCCCCCCGTTGATGCTAACCCGATCCCCAGATCGAATGCAGTTGATGTCCACTTGATCCACCATCGGGATGTCGGATATGATAGCTCCCACGGCCACAATCGGCTCGCTCTCCGCATTGATGATGCCCGCTGGAGCGAGGCCGGCACGCGCCAGGCGATACAAGGTATAGGAACCTACCGTGCTCCCCTTCCCTGTGGGAAAGACCAGGATCTTGCTGACGATAGAGCGCCCCTCCAACTCGTGCCCTGGTTCAACCACCACCCCTGTCACTGGATTGACGCCACCGAGAAAGCTGATCGGCTCGCGGGAGACAAGGGCCTCTCCCACTGCCTGCCCATCCTTGATCACCCGCCCTTCAAGCTCGAAAACAGACCTGACAGGTACCTCCGAACCGGTCAGGTCTGAGCTTCCCGGTTGGAATCTGGCACCCATGAGTCATGTACCCCACTTTCCGGTGAGAGCCGCCTGGATGCATTCTTCCAGGGGCCCAAAGCGAACACTCAAGCCACTGTGCAATGGAGCGTAAAAGGCGGCCTTGGCCGAATTGGTCGCCATGCTTTTGAAGCCTAGAAGCTCAACGGGAGCCACAACGACGCAGGTATCGGCCACCACGTGTCCTCCTGCTGCCTCAATGATCTCCACCCAACCACGTTGTTTCGCTTCCTCGCGCGTTTGTCGGGCGGCGGTCACCCAGAGCGTCGCCTGAACTCGCTTGCCACGCAACAAATGGGCAACCTGCTCGATCTCGGCCAACGAAGCGTGAGGGCAACCGATGCTCACGAAGTCAATCGTCCCTGCTGGGCCATTGAGGGCGGCAAAGGCTTCCGCCAGGCTAGCTACGACGATGGGCAAGGCATCGGGGGATAGCACCCCTCCCCGACATGCCTCCGGCGTGACCCCCTCGACATGGTACAGGGCCACCGCGCCGCTGGCCGCCATGGCTGCGCCCAACGCTTTGAGCATTCCTTCAACATCTCTCCCCGGGACGACTGTCAAATCCGGCGCGGCAGTGCGGAGCTGGAAATAGGGCACGCCATTGCGCACGCGCTTCCCCACCAGGTACCCCAAAGCGCCGAAATCCGCTTCATTTTGCAGGGGGCAATGGACTTGGACCCGATAATGGGCGAGGCGAGCACTAGCGAGATGCAGACCGTATTTGGGTGTACGGCCCGTGATCGCTGCGGCGAGGGCGCTCGGCCCTCCCTCTCGGTTGCTGCGCGCTCCCAGGACGCTGTTGGCGAAACTGACCGCTGAGGACTCACTCCAGGCCAGATGCTCACCCATGCCAGGCCGGTAGCCGACCAAATAAGGTGTGCAACTCAAAGTGCGTTGCACGCCCATAGCCAGATATGCATCTACCACCGCTACCTGCTTGTGGGCGAATTCCAGGGGAATCCCCATTTCGCGCCATTGGGCCATATCCATGCCTGCCGGGTTCAGGGTCGTCGGCACACGCACCCTGGCCCCCTTATCCGCCCATTCCCAGAGGAACTCCAGCCCCGCCTCGCCCAGGTTCTTGAAGCTGACGCCCGCAATCTGCACGTGGGTTACAGGGACGAGATCCTCAGCGCCATAGATTTTGCCCAAAGCGAGGAGGATTTCCATGGCCTTGCGCACCGGCTCCCCCTGCTCCCCGGCGAGCATGGCCTTCTCCTCTGATGTTAAACGAAACATACGGTTTCTTTCTGAATAGGATGAACAAAATTACTTATTTTTGATCCTATATATCCTGTTCATCCTTGTTTTCCAAATACTCGGCCAGGTCAATGTCCCCATAGCGCACCTTTTTGAAGCTCTCCCTCTCCTCCGTCGTGCGCAGGCCGCTGGCAGGCGACCACCAGGGTATCGTGGCGTCCAGGCCCATCTTGCTAGTGCGCGATTTCCTGCCCGGCACGTGGATAGCCGATGGATCGAGAGAGCTGCCGGGCTGGTCGCTCAGCAGGACCAGCCCCTGATCCGCCTGGAAGCGTGTGGCGATAGCCCACTCCACTTCCTGAGGATTGTAGATGTCTATATCGTCATCCACAACAACCACATGCTTCAGGGAGCCGTGGCCCCGAAACGCCGCGCGGATCGCCTTGCCCCCATCGTCGGCATGTTGCTTGCGGATTTGCACAAGGGCGTGCAGCCAGGAGGCGCCGCCAGGCGTGACCAGGACATTGACGCATTCGCAGACTTGATTGACCTCGGCATAGATCGTAGGCTCGCGGGGCACGCCCATGAGCAGCTTATGTTCCAGGCCGCCGGGGAGCAGGGCCTGATATATGGCATCTCGGCGGTGGGTGATGCAATCCACCTCGAAAATCGGTTGCTGACGTATAATATCAGGCGTTTCGGTGAGATCCAGGAAAGGTCCCTCCTCGACCAACTCATGCTTCAAGCGACCTTCCAGGATGATCTCCGCCTCTGCCGGAACCTCCAGATCCACTGTGCGGCACTTGACCAGAAGCGTGGGGCCCAAAACGTGCGCAATCGCCAGTTCATCCTCTCCCATAGGAGGCGACATCGCTGCCGCGAGGAGCACCGGGATGTCATTCCCGATGCATACCGCTATTTCCATCTCATCGTTCGCTTTCTTGAAAGCCGTGTCCGTGCCACGGCCTTCTACGATGCGCACAGCGAAGCGTCGCTCGTCCAGGCGCATCAGACGATGGAAGCACATATTCCGGCCATAATCCGGGTCCTTGATGATAGCCACTCCCGCCGTCACATAAGGCCCCCCATTGTTGGCCAGGTGCGTCAGAATCGGCAGACGCTTTAGATTTACCTCAGGCTCGACGACCTCCTGGCAGGGCGCTGCCGACACCACAGGAGGCGGCTCAGGATACTCCAGGGCTTCCGCCAGCTTGAAGAGCAAACGCTCTTTTGCCACGCCCAGGCTAAGCGCAAGGTACTCGCGAGCCGAGCAGATCCCGGCCACTACGGGATAAGGTGAGCCTCGGACAGAGCGGAAAAACAAGGGGCGATCCTGCGCGCGGTTGATAACGCGAGCCATCTCCAGATAGGGATCTACCTCCCTGCCTACAGCCAGCATCAGGCCCTGCTGCTCCATCTTAGACATGAGTTCTCGCAGGCTCATAGGCTTTCAACCTTTCGTGATGCGCACCTGATCAAAGTCGCGGGCGACAAAGGTCTGGGGGAAAATGGCGCTCGCCTCCTCCCAGATCGCTTTGGCTGGATAGCGCCGGGAGAGATGAGTCAGGTAAAGGCTTTTGACCTCCGCGGCGCGCGCCAACTCAGCAGCCTGACGCGCCGTCAGGTGCCCGTATTTGTCCGCCAATTCCACCTCATCTTCAGTGTAGGTTGCTTCGATGACCAGCGCATCCGCCGCTTTTGATACCTCGACGAGATTGTCCGTCCGAGCAGCGTCGCCGACATACACAAGCTTAGCGCCGGGGATTTCGCCGCCGAGGACTTGCTCCGGGCGGACAACTGTTCCATCAGCCAATACGACCGTCTCCCCCTCCACCAGCCGCCGCCGTTCCGGCCCCGCAGGCACGCCCAAGCGCTCCGCCACATCCACCAGAAAAGGACGTCGGCTTCGCTCCTGGAAGACATAGCCGTAACATGCGGGGCCTCGATGGCCGACGGGGAAAGCGGAAATGATCAAATACTCACTCTCCCAGACAGTGCCAGCCTCGACAACGCGATATTCAATCTCCATGGCTGGCTCATCTCCCCGGAAGACAACGCCCTCCAACAGGTCTTTCACCCGTTCCAGCGCCCACTTTCCCCCGTACACCGCCAACTTAGGCACCGCCTCCCAACGCGCAAAGGTGGAAACCAAGCCGCCCAGCCCCAGAATATGATCGAGGTGGCCGTGAGTGAGCAGCACTTTATCCAGTTTCTTGAAGCCCAGGCCACTGCAAAGGAGTTGCCGTTGCGTCCCCTCGCCGCAATCAATTAAAAAGCGCTGATCGCGATGCAAGAGCATCGCAGCGGAAAGCCCCCTCTCTACGGACGGTGCGGAGGCCGAAGTGCCCAGGAAGGCCAGTTCGAACATCGGTGTGTTCCGGTCCTCATTCGTAGATGCAACCGCAGAGGTTCGTAGTAACGACTTCAGTCGTCCTCTTCACCCAAAAGCGACTGAAGTCGCCACTACAAACCGCACTTCGCTAGCATTATGTCAACCAGCCTCTACAAACCGCCGCCATTCCCCGTGAATGCCATCCTCTGTGACACCATAGTAGACATGCAGTTTGCCTTCGGCATCTCGTTGCACCAGATCATAGCGTTTGCGTCCGGCCCATTTACGCTGTCGCCAGAGGCCGATGTTCCCCTGCCAGGTGATCTCTTCCGGTTTGGCTTTTCCGCTTTCTTGCTGCGAGATCGCGTAACGCCACAGGCGTCGCGCCGAGGAGCGCGTCACATCGCGGACTATATTCCCGTTGCGCAAATCCTTCAGCGTATGATAAGCGACTCCCTTGCGTTCCACCGTGTCCAGGATTTCCACGCCTGTCCTGGGAGACTCCACCGGCGCTTTGACAGCCTCTTCCTCTTTTGCCAGTGCCGCGGGCGGGATCATACCCTCTTTGGCCAGGAGTTGCTTAACCAGGGCGATGATCTCGTCGCGCACCGCTAGGCTGGTCTGCGACTCCTGTCGCACGTAAATCTCGGCGCCATTAAGCGCATAAGGGGCATCGCTTCCCTTGGGCACGACGAGAGAGATCACGTCTTTGCTGTCGCTCTTCTGGACATCAATAGTTAGCTCCAAAGAGGGACTTATTGCCCTCTGAATCTCGGAGCGTATCAGGTTAACCACCTCTTCGGAGCGCTGCATACCCACCACAGGGGCCCTGGGGTTTGCGCTGACGCCCACATAAATAGTCCCGCCATTGGTATTGGCGAAAGCGACAATATCGCGCAGAATGGCCGTGAGTCGCCCCCTCTGGCGACTGGCCGATTCATGAAACGCCTGCACGATGTTCGCACCTTGCTCCCGCGCGGCCTGGATAGGATCGAAAGGCTTGGCTGCCGGCCGGAAGGGTCGCGTGCGGGAAAAGTCATTATGCAGGAAAACCTCTCTCAAGGCCGCGAAGCTCACTTCTGGCAAGAGCACCTCTGTAATGCGATCGCCAACACCCAGCAAGGTCTTGTCCTTGGGGTCTCTCAGCAGGCGATGGGCATCGGAGCCTTGAATACAGTGCATACGCCTGGGATATTCCGGCTTGGCGCCACTGAAAAAGGACACAGTGCTCCTCTTTCGCCGCCGATTGCTATCCAAGTCCGTTAACTCGATAGCGTGCAAGTTCGGATCCTGGGTATAGGCAATCTTGGTCTGGCCGCCAAAGTCATAACCGAGCATGGCCACGCCGTGGGCAGAATTGGCGTGTGCGGCAATCACCAGCCCTCCAGCTTCGGCGATGATGCGATAGGCTGTGAGCACATCTACCGTTGCCCCTACCTCGCTGGAACCTTCATCCAGCTTGTCCGACGGCACTTTGAGGTGCAACAGGATGTGCTCCAATTCACGGACGCTCACCTGCTCCGAGAATATCCCCAGGACATGAAAACCGAGCGTCGCCGTCAGTTCAAAGCCTGGCAAAACCAGGATTTTGGCGAGCAGACGCCGGTACTCCTGTAGCTCCTGGCGCTCTTCCGGGCGCAGACGATCCAACTGCTCCAGCATCTCCAAGGCCCCGATCCTGGTGCGCATCGTCGCATAGCCAGCAACGGTGTTATGGTCGGTGAAAGCAACGATATCGAGATTGCGCTCTTCAGCCTTTTGCAGGATTTGTAAATAAGTTGCCGTGGGGTCGGCATAACAGCTTCTTGAGGCTGGCGTGTGAATGTGGAGGTCAACTTTCCTCCACTCCCTCTTCCGTTTCATCATACTACCTTCCGTACTCTCTATTCTCTTGCTTGCTATTGGTTCACCCCCTTGCCTTTCAGTGCACGTTTAACTGCCTCTATGAGGTCCTGGAAATCGAAGGGCTTGAGCAAGAAAGCGTTGGCTCCTGCCGCCAGACATTTCAGCTCCACGTCCAGGCCAGAGCACATCAGCACAGGCACCTGCATCTTGGAGCGTATCTGCCGCAAGACCATGAACCCATCCATCTGTGGGACGAGGCGGACATCCAGATAGACGAGGTCAGGCTTTTCGCGCACGACAGTGTCCACAGCCCGCAGAGGATCCGCCACCAGGATCGGTTTATGCCCCTCCAACTCCAACAGCTTTTCCACGAGCGGCGCGATGTCGCGATCATTCTCCACGATGACTATCTTCGCCATGTTGTTCACTCCTTGTTTCCGTCGCATCTCGGAGAGCTGCGCTGAATACCTGGCCGAGCGTATCCACAAGCACGAAATGCATCCCTTTCTTGATCTCTTCTGGCAATTCCTCCAAGTCTGGCATGTTGTGCCGGGGTAGGATCACGGTGTCCAGGCCCGCCCGGCGCGCGGCCAGCACCTTGTCTTTCACGCCGCCGATAGGCAGTACCTGACCTCGCAGTGTGATCTCGCCGGTCATAGCCACATTCGCTTTCACCGGCTTGCCTGTCAGCAGGGAAAGCAACGATGTAGCCAATGTTACCCCGGCGGAAGGCCCATCCTTTGGCTGGGCGCCAGCGGGCACATGGACATGAATGTCGCTATCCGCAAAGAAATCCTCCCCAATGCCGAACTCCTTCGCATTGGATCGGATATAACTCAGCGCCGCCTGCGCGGATTCCTTCATGACATCTCCCAATTGACCGGTCAGCGTCAAGCCTTTGTTCCCCTTCATCCGCGTGGCCTCGACAAAGATAATGTGCCCTCCGGTCGAGGTCACACTCAGCCCGGTCGCCACTCCGGGTATCTCCGTCCTCTCGGCCGCTTCGAGGTAGAATTTGGGCTTGCCCAGATACTCGCCCAGCTTGTCCGGCGTAATCACTTCGGGTTGCTCACCCTTGCCACTGGCCACTTGCGTAACCACCTTGCGACAGATGTCGCTGATCTCACGCTCCAGATTGCGCACCCCGGCTTCACGGGTATAGTCCCGAATGATCTTCTGCAAAGCCTCATCGGTAAAGCAAATCTCTTCCTTGCGCAAGGCATTTTCTCTGAGCTGGCGAGGGATGAGATAGCCCTGAGCGATCTTAATCTTCTCCTCCTCGGTATAGCCGGCAAGCTGCAAGACCTCCATCCGGTCGAGTAGAGGGGCAGGAACCGGCTCTACTTGGTTACCAGTGGTGATGAACATGACCTCCGAGAGATCGAAGGGCACATCCAGGTAATGATCGCGGAATTCCCGGTTTTGCTCCGGATCCAGCACTTCCAGCAAGGCGGAGGTGGGATCACCCCGCCAATCCATGCCCACCTTGTCAATCTCATCCAGCATAAAGACCGGGTTCTTGGTGCCAGCGCGTTTGAGGGCCTGGATGATACGCCCTGGCAACGCGCCGATATAGGTGCGCCGGTGCCCCCGGATTTCGGCCTCATCGCGCATCCCCCCCAGGGACATGCGCACAAACTTGCGCCCCAGAGCGCGGGCGATAGAGCGCCCGAGCGAGGTCTTGCCCGTGCCTGGAGGGCCGATGAAACAGAGGATAGCTCCCAGCCGCTCCCGACGCAGGTAATCCTGTTGCTCTTCAGTAGCCTTTAGCTCCACGGCGCGCTCTTTGCGCAACTTGCGCACGGCCAGATATTCCAGAATGCGCTCTTTGATCTTTTCCAGGTCGTAGTGATCTTCCTCCAAAACCTGACGGGCGCGCCCAATGTCAAGGCTATCCTCAGTGACAACCTGCCAGGGCAGGCTGACCAGCCACTCGATATACGTCTTGATGACCGAATACTCGGCAGCGGCCATAGGCATGTGGGACAGGCGATCCAGCTCTCGTTTGGCCTCCTTCTCCGCCTCCTCCGGCATACCGGCTTTCTCGATCTTTTCGGCCAACTCTTTGACCTCCAGCGTCTGCTCGTCCTCTTCACCCAACTCCTTCTTGATGGCTTTCATCTGCTCACGCAAGTAGTACTCGCGTTGCATCTTTTCCATCTCAGATTGAGCCTGCGACTGGATCTTTTTGCCGAGTTCCAATACCTCAAGCTCTCGATTCAGCACGAGGTTGAGCTTTTCCAACTTGGCCTTGACGCTATCAATCTCGAGAATCTCTTGTGCATCCGATATATCCATCCGCACATAATTCGCCACCAGGTATACCAATTGGCGGGGATCGTCGGTGCTCAGGGCCGCCATCATCAACTCCTCCGGCAGCGCAGGGACCAGCGAAGCGAAGCGCCGGAAAAGGTCAGAGACGTTGCGCATCAGAGCCTCGACCTCTACGCCCTGTTCAATAGTGTCCGGTGTTACCTCGACCACTGCCTTGAGATAAGGCTCTGTTTGCACAAAGTTGTTCAACTTGATGCGCTCCAGCCCTTGCACGAAGAGCCGAATCGTGCCATCGGGAGCCTTGAACAAGCGATGAAGGATAGCCGCTGTGCCCACTGTGAACATGTCGCCGGGCTGAGGATCCTCGATGTTGGCATCTTTCAGAGCCACCAGCCCGACCAACCGATTGCCGACCGAGACATCGTCCACCAAACGGACCGAACGCGGCTGCCCGACAACCAGCGGCAGAAAGATTGGGATCGGATACACGACCGTGTTTTTCAAAGGCAAAATGGGCAATTCGCCTGGAATCGCTAGCATTTGCGATGTCTTGGGTTCTTCAGTTTCCGTAGGATGCTTATCAACCTTTTGCGAGACTTTCACCATACTATTCACTTACCCCTGACTAGGATTACGATTGGGTGCACTTCTGGCACTTGATCCAACTTGTGTGTTCTCTATCAACCATCGCTCACCGGCACTTTCTTCACCGATTTCACCTTGGGCAGCGTCACAAAGAGAAAACCCGCCTCGTAAGTCGCCTGCGCCTGCTCCACATCGAGGGGCCACGAGAGGTAGACCTCGGTGCGAAACTCACCGTAGC
>CAYPON010000033.1:13255-17241 GCA_964412315.1 uncultured Anaerolineae bacterium
CCATTTGCTGATACGCCAGTTTAGCGGCGGGATCCTGTCGCTGCCCGCTGATAATCAGCGTGTGATCTACCAATGAGATGTCGAAATCATCCCTACCCATGCCCGCGATCTCGACCTTGACCACAATCGAATCGTCCGTCTCATAAACATCCGTTGGAGGCCGCCATAACTGCCTCCGCTGCGTAACCAACCATTCATGAGAGAGTTGCTCTCCGGAAAGACCGAGTTTGCGAGAGATATAGACGTAACGCTGATCACCCTGAAACGGATTCCTATGCATACCATATTCCCTTCGCTCAAGATTCGCGACACCTATGCGCCACTATGATATTTTACCACAAGTGACCGTTTATCCCAACCTCCGAACCTCACGAGTTCGGTTTCCAGCCGATGGCAAAAGGCATCGGGGCAGCTTAGGGCTTACCCCGATGCCACCAAGCTCAATCATGCCCGTTTCAGCGGCCCTCTCTCCGCCGAGCCAAGACCCCCAGGCCCAATCCAGCCAGGAGGACACCTGCTCCGGGCAGAAGCCCGGCCTGCAACGGATGTGCCGCTCCCGCACCGCTAGCTACGGCTGCCTCCAGCGCTGCTAGACGGGTCTCCTGGGCGGCGGTCTCCGCCTTCAGAGCGGCGTTCTCGGACTCCAGCTTCTGGATACGCTGATACAACCCCTGGATGGCGGCCAGGGCCACACCGTCAGCATCCACCGTGCTGATGTTCGTGTCATCCTCCCCCACGCCGAAGGCAGCACGAAAGTCCTGCGCGGCAGGTCCCACGTGGCGGACGGAGCGATCCTCGGCCTTATAGTTCCAGGTGGTGATCGGCACCTTCGCCAGGCGGGCCAGGACTTCCTGCCCATCCACCGGGGAGAAGTTCTCCTTCTGATTGCGGTCGGAGGCGTTGGTCCAGACACCGCCGGTAGTCAACTTGGCGCCGGTGGAGGTATTGATGAAGACGTTGGCCCCAATGGTGGGGGTGGTGTCGCTCGTGGCCTGGCCGAACCAGAGGCCGCCGTTGGCGCGGACGATGAAGGTGTTGGCGGCGGGGGAGTTAATGTCAGCGTTGGTGGAATCGCCCCAGACGAAGGCTCCCTGGTGTTTGGCCTTGGCGCGTTCACCGGCAGCGAAGCTGTAGTCGCCCTGGGCGGAGTTGTTGTAGCCTCCAGGGATGGTGGCCGCGATGCCGTTGGCGCCGTTGTGGTAGCCCCCGCCGACGGTGGCCAGGTTGCTGCTGGCGCTGTTGTCCCTGCCCCCACCGATGGTGGCATCGCTGCCAGTGGCGGCGTTGCTGTAGCCTCCGCCGACGGTAGCCCAACTGGTGGCGGTATTGTAGAATCCTCCGCCTACGACGGCCTTGTCGCCGGTGGCAGTGTTGCGCTCACCCCCGCCGATGAAGGAATCGGTGGCGCTGGCGGTGTTCCAGTATCCCCCAGCGATGGCGGCAGAGTTGCCGCTGGCAGTGTTATAGTAGCCCCCACCGACGGCGGCAAAGCTGGCGGCGGTGTTGCCCCAGCCTCCGCTGACGGTGGCATCAGCGCCGCGGGCGATGTTGTACCTGCCTCCGCCGATGGTGGCGTAGGGTGCGTCTGTTGTCGTGCGTGCGTCGTCGCCGGCCCGGTTGTTATATCCACCGCTCACTGTGCCATAGTCATCGGTCACGCGGTTGGTGCTCCAACTGGCGCCCCCGCCGCCAATGGTGGCTCCCACCACCCCGCTGGTAACGCTGTTGCTGCTGTGACCGGCGATCACGTTAGGGCTGGTGGCGTTGCTCTCCAGCCGCAGCACCCGCCGGTCGCTCACGTAGACATCCAATATCAGGAGGGTGGACTTCTGCAGTCGGGTACTGTTGTTCCCTCCCAGGTTTAGCCTGTTCCCCTTCAGCGTCAGATTGCCATATTGATCCAGTGTCAACAAGGTCTGCCACGGCAGGCTCGTCCCCGGACGGCGCTGCACACGGTAGTTGTCCTGCCCGTCCTGCCCCAGCCGCTGCTGCCACTCCACCCCCACAGAGAGGGCTTCGCTCTCCGCATCCTTCCCCCCTTCCGGTTCCACCTCCTGCGCCTGACCCAATGCCACGCTCCCGCCAAGGACAAGGGCCAGGACGACAAAGAGAACGGTGATTGTAAACCATCTTGTTTTCATCTTGCTGCTCCTTTCTGTTTTGGGACGCATGGCGCCCGATTGTGGCAACACAAGTGTGCCGCCAGCGATCCTTCGCTGCCATCATAGCATGGTTTTATCCGTTTGTCAATTTGATTTCCGTTAGAATGGATCGGCCCTATAATAGTGCCCGGCAGCATTTGACGTAAATGGGTCTCTGAGAGATAATGGTTTTGTGAAATATTCTCGGCGGGAGGGGAAAAATGGCAAGACAGCTTTCTCAGTTACAGCGCATACTCTGCTTGATTCTGGCCGGGCTGCCTACGATGACGGCAGGATTCTTTTCCTCTTTAGCCCCGGGCTGGCGAGGCGGAGAAGTGCTCGCCGCTGCGCGATATGTTGATGCGGGCACCATCTCGGCAGCAGCAGTGGCCAGCCCTTTGATCATAGATGGCCGTTTGGACGATTGGCCCGCCGAGGGCGGCCTGGTTCTGGATTGGTACAGCGCCGAAACGAGACCCGACACTGTGCTCCAGCCGGCCGATCTCAGCGCCGTCTTATACAGCCGGTGGGATAAGCGCTACCTCTACTTCGCCGTACACGTGAACGACGATGATGTACGCGATCCCGATGGCCCTCTGCTCCACGACGATGACCGGGTGGAAATCGGCCTGGATGGAACTCACGATCACCTTCCTTGGAGCCAATACGACCATGAATACATCATTTTGCCCGATGGCCGAGTCTGGGATCGTGCCGGTGAGGAGCAAGAGCCGATGGTGCAAGACGTGCTGGTAGCGACCAGGATCGTAAGCGGCGGCTACGATGTCGAAATCGCTATCCCCCTTTCCGCACTCACCGCGGCCCAGGTAGTTTCCGGCACCTTAATGGGCTTCACTTTGGGCCTAGTGGATGACGATGCAGGAGGGAGGGAGGGAGGACGATGGGACGCGCGCCTGGTCTGGAAGGGTGTCAACGCTTACGACGATGCCGCCCACTTTGGGCACCTTTCCTTCCAGGGGCAAGCGCCACTCCTCGCTACGTTCGAGAAAAGGCCGGGAGATGCCAGTAAGGACACCTATCTGGACAGTTGGTTTCCCAACACTCCCCAGGGAACGCAATCCACGCTCAAGATTCGCTCGTCCGGCGATAGATCCTCTCTCCTGGCCTTCGATCTGTCCCCCCTGCCCTCCTACGTCACAGTATATCGGGGAGTGCTCTCTCTATACGTACAAGCGGGAGGCAATCGGTCTCTGCAAGCAAGAGCCTATCGTGTGTTGAGGGAATGGAGAGAGCGGGAGGCCACATGGCATCTGGCACAGGTGAACAACCCCTGGGAGGAGCCTGGCTGCAACGGCATAGACACCGACCGCGTCGGAGTCGCTGCCTACACTGCGACGATCTCCCTGAGCAGCAACTGGGTGCGGTTTGACGTGACTTCCATGATCGCCGACTGGCTACAGCAACCGGCAAACAACCCTGGCCTGTTGCTCAAAGGTTCCGGCATAGTTGCGGTGGGGTACGACCTGGCGAGCAATGAGTATATGAACAGCCAGTACCGCCCCAAGCTGGAGGTCATGTACTCGGAATTGCCGATGCCCACAGCGACGCCCACCCCTTCCGCCACGAGAACGCCACGGCCAACGAGGACACCCACCTCCACCGCTACGAGCACGCCCACCGAGACCGCCACGGCCACCCTGACACGGACGCCGCGGCCCACCAGGACGCCAACAGCCACCGCTACGAGCACAGCAACAGGGACAGCGACAGCCACCTCAACGCGAACGCCGCGGCCGACGAGGACGCCAACACCTACCGCTACAAACACCCCAACTGAGACAGCGACGGCTACTTTAACACGGACGCCGAGGCCCACCAGAACCC
>CAYPON010000034.1:0-17211 GCA_964412315.1 uncultured Anaerolineae bacterium
ACCGTTATCCTGATGGGTGGCATCATTGCTTTCCCGTTTCTCAGAGCCTTCTATATCAGCTTCACCAACACCACAACGTTAAAGATCGGGCCGTTTGTGGGGTTGACCAACTACATCAACCTCTGGCAGGATATCTTCTTCCGGCGAGCGATCATGGTTACTGCCAAGTTCACTGTCGCTTCCGTGACGCTCAAGCTCCTGGTTGGAATTCTGGCCGCTATTTTGCTGCACCGTCTGGAAGGAAAGGCCAGCCTGTTGATGGGCCTGGTGCTGCTCCCCTGGATCATCCCCGACGTTGTGCGCGCTATCACCTGGAAGAGTGTTCTCGATCCGATCTATGGCGGCCTGAATCGCCTGCTGTTGGATCTAAAGATCGTGAATCAACCACTTCTCTTTTTGGGTGGCGTTGATTCGGCGCTGCCTACGGTGATCATGATTAACCTGTGGCAAGGCATCCCCTTTTTCACTATTAACCTGTTAGCCGGGCTAAAGGCCATTGACCGTGAGCTGTACGAGGCAGCGGCCATTGATGGTGCCAGTTCCTGGAGACAGTTCCTGCACGTCACTTTGCCGGGGCTGCGCTATGTGATCATCGTGGTGACACTGCTTTCTACCATCTGGACTTTTAACACCTTTGGTCTGATCTTCCTGCTCACCGGCGGCGGCCCCATGGACGCCACAAAGCTCTATTCTATTCTCTCCTACAACTACGCCATTGGCGGGCATCGCTACGGGCCTGGCATCGCCGTTTCCATGTCCATGGCCCCCGTCCTGGGGACTTTCATCGTGATTCTGGGGCGCTACATGATGACCGGCCGTAGGCTCTATGAGGAACACACCGAGAAGCAGCCGGGGCCCATCATGAAGGCGCTGAGGGTGCTTGTCTCGCCCTTTGTCATGATTATCCGCATGTTGGTGGCCTGCTTCTGGGTTATCAACGATACCATGGAACGGTTGTTGGAGGGGATCGGCAGGGCTATCAGAAGCCTCCGTGGGGCATCCTCGCAAGGAGTCGCTTACATACGTGGCCGGGGGAGATGGCGAAAGCAAGTGGTCCCCCTGATTGCTCTTATCCTGCTCCTGGCCTTTGAGCTTCTGCCCTTTTACTGGGTCGTGGTGACCTCCTTCAAGACTGAGTTACAGATCACCCGCCTCGAAAGCATCTTTTGGCCGAGGCCCTGGTCGCTCGAACAGTTTGAGCGGCTTCTTGGCCCGCGGCGGAACTTTCTGGTCTGGCTGAAGAACACGACGATCATCTCGTGCATTACCCCCCTCCTCTCTGTGGCGATTGCTGCGGCGGGCGCCTATGCCTTGACCAGGTTGCGCTGGCGTGGCGCCGGTCAGTTCTCCAACGCCGTCCTGGTGGCCTACTTGATGCCAGGCATCATGATGCTCGTTCCCATCTATCAACTCTTTACCGGGCTGCACCTGACCAACTCGATGATGGCGCTCATTCTTTCGTATCCCACGTTCAGCCTCCCTTTTGCCATCTGGCTAATGATGGGTTACTACGCCTCGATCCCAGAGGAACTAGAGGCAGCGGCACTGGTGGATGGCTGCAACCGTATCCAGGCTTTCTCCAAAGTCGTGTTGCCGCTCACCAAGCCGGCCCTTCTGGCGGTGGCCCTCTTTGGCGTCACCCAGGCCTGGAGCGAGTTTCTCTTCGCCTACGTCATGATCCAGAGCGAGAGCAAGATGACTATCCCCGTGGGTTTGGCGCAGATGATCATTGGCGATGTGCTCCCCTGGGGCGAGTTGTGCGCAGCAGCGCTCATTATGGCCATCCCTGTGTTGACCCTTTATTCGCTGGGCAACCGCTTTCTGGTGGCGGGCCTGACCGCTGGCGCAGTAAAGGGCGGCGGCTAAGAGCCTACCCAAAAGCAGGGGAGTCAGATCACAAACCCGTTTTCTGCGAGAAAACGGGTTTGTGGTAGGTAACTACTCTCCAACCCACTCAAGGCTGATTCATCGCATGTCAAAACGGCGAACTCGAGCTGTCGTATTTCAGCCGGATGCCTATCTTGGCCTGCAGAGGGGCATCAATCAAATAGCAAATGCAGTCCGTCCTACCCTGGGGCCGCGCCCACGCCTGGTGGCCATTGCGCACCCGCTCAGGCATCGGCCACCGGAGCTGCTCGATAACGGCGCCACCATTGCCCGGCGGATCATTCAACTACCCGACCGCGATGCGGATATGGGAGCGATGTACATTCGCCACGTACTGATGCACGTCCACGAACAGGCCGGAGATGGCACAGCCACCGCAGCCGTGTTGTTGCAGTCGGTCTACAATCAGGGTGTGCGCTATATTGTCGCTGGCGGCAATCCGATGGGATTGCGCCGCTACCTGGAACAGGGGACGCGGGCCATCCTCACCGAGTTGGCGAACATGACCATCTACCCCCAGGGCCAAGAGCAACTGACCCAGATCGCGGAAACGATCTGTTATGACTCACCAATGGCCAAGCTGATCGGCGAGATTTTCAGCGTTATCGGCGAATATGGGCGGCTTGAAATCCGCACCGGTCGGGGGCGGGACCTGGAGCGGGAATATATCGAAGGGATGTACTGGGACATTGGCCTCCTTTCACGCGACATGATCACCGACCGCGCCCTGCCCAGAACCGAGATGGACGATGCTGCCATCTTGATCAGCGATTTGAGGATCGAGGATCCAGGTCAACTGGTGCCCGTCATCTCGATGGCGATGCAGGCGCAATGTTCCTCCTTGCTGGTCATTGCTCAAGAGCTTTCTGAAAAAGCGAACGCACTCTTGCTGGCGAACTCAAAGCCGGGGAAATTCCAGATCGCCGCTGTGAAAACGCCCGGCCGGGACGCGCTTGACCGGGGGATGGCTCTGCTGGACATGGCCATGTTGACCGGTGGGCATCCCTTTCTGATCTCGGTTGGACAGGCCACCCTGAATGGGATCAAACCCGAGGACCTTGGACGTGCACGGAAGATATGGGCCGATTACTACAGCTTTGGCATCATCGGGGGCAAAGGGGAACCCCGTGCGTTGCGCAAGCACATCGCTGACCTGCGAGCAGCCCTCAAGTTGGCCAAAGACGCAGAGGTTCGCCAGCAACTCCAGCAGCGCATCGGCAAGCTGCTGAGCGGATCGGCCATCCTATGGGTCGGAGGTGCTACGGAGACCGAGATCGCCGTGCGTGAGGAACTGGCGAAACGAACAGCGGAAGCGATGCGGCGCGCTATCATGGAAGGAATACTGCCCGGCGGTGGTGTCTCGCTGTTGGCCTGCCGTCCGGCTTTACAGCGAATGCTAAACCGGAGCACAGACTCGGATGAGCGGGCCGCTTACACTATGCTCCTCGAGGCTCTGGAAGAACCGATGCGCACGCTCCTGGCCAACGCGGGGTATAACCCCAGCGAAATCATGGCGCAAATCGTTCAGGCCGGGCCAGGCTATGGCCTGGATGTAAATACGGGACAAGTCGTTGACATGGCCCAGGCAGGCATCTTTGACGTAGCTGCCGCGCAGAGAACGGCGGTGCAGAGCGCAGTGGCGGGCGCCGCCCTGGCCTTGACGACCAGCGTGTTGGTCCACCACAAGGTATTCAGGGTTGTAGGGGTACCATGACAGAAGAGCCGCGAGTGCAGGACATCATTTATTCCCTGGCCGCGTCGCCTAACTACGCCCAGGATGGGATTTGCTTCGCGGCGCGTGGGTCCGGGCTTTACTGTTCCGAGGATGGGGGCAAGGCCTGGCGATATGCCTATGACGCCCTGAACCTGGCGGCCCCTCTGATGACTATGGCTGTCGTAGTATCGCCTGGTTTTGAGACGGACCGGAGCGTGTTCGCAGGAGTGGCAGGGGGCATCCTACGCTCGTTCGATGGTGGAAAAAACTGGTTGATCACGCCCTTGCCCTCGCCCCCCCCAGTGGTCTCAGCACTGGTCATCTCGCCCAACTATCCTAGCGACGGTATACTGCTGGCGGGGACGCTCGAAGATGGCGTGTTCCGTTCGGCTGACCGGGGCGGTCACTGGGTAGCATGGAACTTTGGGTTGCTGGACCTCAATGTCTTGAGCATGGCCATCTCATCAGCCTTCGCCCAGGACGAGACGCTCTTTGTGGGCACGGAGATAGGCATATTCGGCAGCACAAACGGTGGCCGTGCCTGGCGAGAGACGGGCTTTTCCAGCGATTTCGCGCCAGTGCTCAGCCTGGCTATGTCTCCGCACTATGCCAACGACGGTATCCTATTCGCCGGCACAGGGTCCAGCGGCCTCTTTCGGTCGGACGACCGGGGTCGCACTTGGGAACGCATCGGCGAGGATGTCATCAACGATGCGGTGAATGCGATCATCCTCTCGCCGGGCTTTCCCTCCAAAGCGGATCTCCTGCTTCTGCTCAACGATGCGTTGCTCGTCTCGCGTGATGGTGGGGAATCCTGGTTGGAGTGGGAAACTGGCCTGAGTCTTGGGCGGGGCGCGCTTTCTGTATTGGCACCCCAGGGGCTTGATCCCGGCGCGCCTCTGTTGGTGGGCTTGGTCGAAGGTGGTGTGCTGAGGGTCTGAACAGGTTAGTCAAGGAGGGAGAAGCAAGAATGCAACAGATCATCGTTTCCTTTCGTTTGAGTTGGGGAGCGCTTCTTTTACGCGACAAGGCTTATACTGATGTCCGCGACGCTCCCAGCCCCTTCATTCAAGGATTGACGGCGGTCGTGATCATCTCTATCCTGGCGTCGCTCGCCGCTGTCGTTGGCCAGAGCCTCGCCTGGGCCACCTCGCCCTCCCTTTCCGCGATGCGCGATATCGTCTGGAAGGGGATGCAGAAAATGCCCTGGTATCAGGAATTGAGCGACGATGCGGCGTTCATTGAGCAATTCCGCCAGTGGTTCAATCTGGGATGGGAGGTCCTTCCATGGTTATTCGGTGCTCCGCATCCCCTGGGGGCCGTGATTGGCGTTGTCACGCGCCCTGTTGGCTTGCTCATTTTCTGGTTGGTCTACGGCGTGCTGGCCCATCTCTCTGCTCGCATCCTGGGCGGACATGCCAAGCTGGAACAGACGTTAGGTTGCACAGCCCTGGCGATTGCACCCCAACTGCTCAACTTCGTTCATCTGCTCCCGTATGTGCAGGTCGGATGCATCGTAGGCGTCTGGTCGCTGGTGTGCGATTACGTGGCTTTGAAGAATGCCCACCACCTTAGCTGGGCCAGGACTTTTTGGGCAACGATCCTGCCCCTTATCATAATGGGCATTGCGCTGGCGGCTTTCATCGCCTTGCTGATAGCTGCGGGGATGGCCATTTCCTCGCAAGGAGAGTGACAATATGCGTCATGGGCTGCGTTTGATTCGGGACATCCTGCTTCTGAAGGACGAAGCCTTCGGGGAATTCAAAGCATCGCCTCGCGTCTTTGAACGCGGTCTCTTGATCGTTATAGTCGTCGCTCTCCTGGTGGGTGTGGTGAACTCGGCGGTGGGCCTTATCAGCGATCTTCGCCAACTATCTGTGGAACCGCAGCGCCAGCGAGTGAAACAAGAAGCCATAGAGGGCTTCGAGCGCGGCGCTGCTTCCGCCCGCCTAAGTCCCGAACTGGCGGACATAATCAAGACATACATGGAAGCGGGCATAGACATTGGCTTCGACATCGCGGCATTGCCCACACCTCTCGCCAGGCCAGTGGGCACCATTTTGCAGAAGGTCGGGGCAGCTTTATCCTTCCCGTTCCCCTATCTGTCCGGCTGGCTCCTCTACACTCTTCTTGTGCTATTGGCCGCCAAAATCCTCGGGGGGCAGGCCAGCGTGCAAAAAATGCTTGGATGCACCGCTTTGTATTCTATCCCCTATATCCTCAATGTATTGGGCCCCATTCGCTGGCTAGGCGGACTGGCGGGAATAGTTGCCTTCATCTGGGGCGTTTTGATCTTTATCAAGGCCGCGGCGGTGGCCAACAATATCACCACGGAAAGGGGCTTCCTGGCCACGATCCTGCCCTGGGTTGTCGCCTTAGCGCTGATCCTGATCGCGGTCCCGACGAGCTTGATTATCATTATGTCAACCGCTGGCTAAGAGGGTGCGGCTACAGGCGCGGCGACCTCTGATTGGCCAGTTTCCGCCTCACCATAAGCAGCTCTAGCTCAACAAAGCGCCCGTCATCCACCAGCTTTTCGCGATGCTGTAGCGCTTTTGCCAGCCATCGTTCGGCTTCCTCAAACTGGCCCTTTTGCGCGAGCAACTCGCCCAAGCCAACGGCACTGGTGACATCCTCTGCATTCTTGTCCAGCGCCTGACGATAGGCGGTCTCCAGGTCCTGCTCCTCACGCGCAAGGCGCTCCACCAGGCCAATACGGCCAAAGATTTGGTTGGGATCGTAACGTTCGGCCTTATGACGGTGGTTATAATTACCTCCCTCTTAGCTCGCGCAAGAGATTCTCCGCCAGGGTTCGCCATTCCGGCTTGGGATTGAGCGACAGAAAGCGGTTGGCAGCTTCAATGGCTTCTTCTGTCTTACCCTGTAGTTTATAGACATTCGCCAGGCCGAAATAGGGTTCGGGTTGATTCGGGTTGATCTCCAAAGCTTTTTGGAACTGGGCGATGGCTTCATCGAGCTTGTTCTGTTGCACATAGACGCCGCCGAGATTATAGAGGATCTCCGGGTCGTTCGGCTGCAGCTTGAGCGCTTGCTGAAACTCTTTCGCCGCGTCGTCAAATCGGCTCTGCTCATAGTACACGACGCCCAGGTTGGAATGGGCATCCGCGGAGTTCGGGTCGAGGCGCAGGGCTGCCTTGAACTGCTCTCGCGCATCGTCGAGGCGACCGCTCTGCGTGTAGGCGTTTCCCAGGCGGAAATGCGCATCGAACGAATTGGGGTCTATCTCTAAGGCAGCTTCAAGTTCCTTGATCGCCTCCGGCAGCTTGTTCTGTTCCAGATAGGTACGCCCTTGCTCCAAATGGGCCGCCAGAGCGCCGGAGGGGGTCGGGAGCGGAGTGGGGGAGCTTTGGCTGCACCCGGAAATCATCAACGCAAAGAGCATGACCATGCTCAAGAGTAGAACTGTTTTTCTCATCTGCACCCTCCTGCTCACTCCTTCTGTTCCAGCAAGACGACCTGAGTTTCCTCGGGAAGGCTGGAGCGGCTTGCTTTCAGGCTTTCCAGACGCTCGATCTTGTCGCTACCCATCGCCTTCAGGAACTTGGTCACAGGATCCAGTCCGAGCTTGATGGCGCGAGTTCCATAGTGCATCGGAATGACGATCTTTGGCTCCAACAAGCTCACGACCTCCGTGGCTTCGGCGGCGTTGATGGTGGGGCCGCCGCCGACGGGGATGAATAATAGCTCGACATCGCTGAGAGCCTCCACCTGAGCCTGCGAGGGGATATGGCCAAGATCGCCCAGATGGCAGGCGCGCAAATCCTCGAACTCGATAAGATAGATCGTGTTCTTGCCACGCAGTTGGCCACGCTTTTTATCGTGGTAGGTGGAGATGCCCGTGATAAAGACGCCGTTGATCTCATACTCCCCAGGGCCGGAGATCACCTTCGGCTTTCCCTTGACGGCGCGGCTATTACAATGATCGGGATGCTCGTGGCTGATAGTCAGGATGTCCGCACGGAGGGATTGAGGGAGTTGACAACCGATGCTCTCATCATAAGGGTCCGTGACCACTGCCGCCTCTCGACCGCGCAGGCGGAAACAGGAATGGCCGTACCAAAAGATCTCTACCGGCATGGCGTAACCTCTGACGTGAGTAATACGGAAAGGATCATTTCCAATTATACAACATAGTGCAAGAAAGCAAAAAGAAACCCTCCCACAGGCTACGCGCCTGCAGAAGGGTCAGATGCCAGTGCTAGTTTCCGATAGCCGGCAGATAGATCATAAGGCCGGCTGGCGTTGGCGTCGCCGTAGGAGTAGCTGTCGGCGTCGCTGTTTCTGTCTCCGTGGGCGTCGGCGAGGATGTCTCTGTTGGCGTCATGGGAGGCTTGGGCGTGCGCGTCGCCGTTGGGGTCACCGTCTCTGTGGGTGTTGGCGTGGGCGTTTGCGTTGGCGTCACGGTGGGCTTGGGCGTGCGCGTCGGTGTCGCCGTCCGCGTAGGCGTCGGCGAAGGTGTGGAGGTGGGGCTAGGCGTGGCCGTCCGCGTCGCCGTTGGCGAAGGCACCCGACAGGTAACCACGAAGGAATCAGAGGCCCCCATCGGCAGTGTCTGATCGGTATACATCGTGAGCGTGTTCGTGATCACTGCGCCAATGCGAACAGCGGAACTGATGTAAACATGCAAATGGAGCCACAGGGTCTGCCGAGGGCCGAGTATGGGGACCAGCCAGCGCACCTGGTGCAGCCCAGGAATGTACTCGCCGCCAGTGGGCGTCCCATCCGGAAAAGAAGTGTCCCCAAATCGGAGTTCGGGGGGGAGTTGATCCAAAACCACGATCCCTGTGAACATGGCGTCGGTCGGATTGTGTATCTGGATCGTGTACCGCTGGCCCCAACCAGGGCAGAGATGATCGTGCCAGTGGATCTTGTCTACCACGAACAACAGGTTGAAGCCAGCATCCATCGTCAGGTCGGTCGTCTGGGAGATCGTCAATGTCTGCGTAAAGACCGTGGGCGTGGTCGCATAATAGCCAGGTATGGAGGAGACGGACACCTGATACGTCCGATCCAAGAGCAGGTTAGCGAAAGAATAGTGCCCGCTCGCGTCGGTGTAGGTGGTCGAGATCACCGCCCCGCTAAAGATGAGATCCACTCTGATGCCGAAGATGCCCACTTCGTCGAGGTCTTGGATGCCGTCCCCGTCGTCATCATACCAGACACGGTCTCCCAGCACTCCCGGGCCGATCACGCCAAAGTCATTGACGAAGCTGGTCGGCGCCGCGGCGGTCAGCGTCCTTCTATAGCTCCCTGGCGTGCTCAGGCTCGATAGCGGGGGCGTCGTCGCCATGTTGATCGTGGGTGTATAAGTGCGGTTCATCAGGAGGTTGGCGAAACCATACTGCCCATTTGCATCGCTCGTTGTCGTCACGATCCACGGCCCGCCTCCCACAGGGTTGCGCAAATCCCCTGTCAGCGTGACTCCCACCCCCGCCAGCGGCAATTCGTTGGCATTGGGTGCGCCATTGGCATTGAGATCCCACCACACATAGTCGCCGATCTGGCCTGGGCCGATCAGCCCATACCCATGCTGTCCCACTGTGCGGGTAGCCGTCAACGTGCTCGTGATGTAACCCGTCGCCGGCGTAGTCAGAGTGCTCAACGGCGGCACGCTGCTCATGCGCAACGTAGTGGTGTAAGTGCGATCCAGCAGCAGATGTGGGAAGTCACATATGCTGCCTGGGATCGTCGTCCCCGTAAAGGTCGCACCGTCGAACGTCAGCGAGATGACCACGCCCGGATCGAGCAGGCCGTCAATGGAGGCATCGAAGGCGCCGTTCGCATTATAATCGAACCAGACGGTCACGGTGATCACGCCTGGGCCGTACACACCGAAATCCACTGCCAGATCCTCTATCGCGGCAAGCGTCAGCGTGGTAGTTCGCTCGGAGCCGGGGATTAGCCCACTGGAAGGAGGCAGACCAGCCGGCCCGGCGGTTACGGTATAGATGCCAGTATGCAGATCCTCAAAGATGTAGTGGCCGGTCGCGTCCGTGGTCGTGACCCAGAGTTGACCCACGCTATTGGTCAGGCTGATACCCGCCCCTGGGATGGCCACGATGGTGGACTCGTCCTGCACCCCGTTCACATTCCGATCCCACCAGAGCAGACCACCGATCCGCCCCTCGCGCCCCTGCACCACGGCAGTATCCGTGTCATCTGGATCGGTATCGTCAGTGATGAAGGACGACATATCCGCCGGAATAGGTTGGCCCTCTGTGTCCAAACCGGTCGCCCACGCCGTATTGGTGTAGTAAACGCCGTTGCTGATCGCTGTCGTCACAGTCACCTGGAACGTCAAAGTCAGGGCCTCGCCGTAAGGGAGCCCTCCCTCCAACTGTGCCGAGATATCCCAGAACAACGTGCTTCCGTTGATGCTCGGATCGGTCGTGTCAGGTGAGGCAGGATCGGGCCAGGTCGCTCTCGTCGAACCAGGTTTGTAGGTAAAGCCGGGGCTGGGCAGGACGTCCGTGATATCCACGTTGGAAGCGGTCTGGTTGCCCACGTTGGTCACAATAACTGTATAGGTGATGACGTCACCCGGCTGAACCACCGTCGCGCTCGCGCTCTTGCTCACCACCAATGCGGCAGCCACAGCTACAGTAGCCGTGGCCACCTCGGTCTGGCAGACCTCCTCCCTACAGCTCCAGGTGGCCGTTACTGTATTCTGCAAAATGCCTACACCGGTGACTCGCACGCTGACCGTGTAAGTCTGTGAATCGCCAGCCGTCAGGGAAATGATCGAAGAGGAGGTCAATCCGCTCACATACACTAGCCCGCTTCCTGGCTGATCTACAACCGATATGTCGTAGATCGGCCCAGGCCCCGGGTTCTCCACAGTAATCGTCCAGGTGACTATATGGCCGCCAATCGCCTCCATAGTCTCAGGCTCTTTGGTCACGACGAGATTGCCCTTGGGGTTCACTGTAAAGTCAGCGACAAAGCAGGCTGGCCCACCGCTCCCCTTGCTGACGGTGACCACATTCTGGCCGGAGGCCGCGCCGCAATGCGCGTCGAACATCGCTGTCCGCGTCACCACTCCCTGCGCCGCTAGGGAGGCGACAGTCCAGCTAATAACTCTGGGATCAAAACCGGATGGCATCTCGCTGGAGATGACCACGTTACTGGCAATAGGACCATTGTTGGTGACCACAATGGTGAATGAGATTGTGCCGCAAGTATCCACCGTCGCTGGCGAGGGGCTGACCACAATGCTAAAGGCATCCTGAATCATGACATCATCCACACGCAGGTAGTCGAGGAGATCATTGAGCGCATTGGCCCGAAAACGAAGGCGCGTGTTCGCCGAGCGATACGGGCTTAGATCCACCATCTCTTGCACATAGTCAGCATCCACCGTGCTCCAGGTTCTCACGGTCGTCCAGCTCGATCCATCGTAGATGTCCAGGTAGCAGGCGTCGCCGGCTGTGAAGTAGCCCGCCAGTTGCTTCCAGAAGCCCAAGATGGGATAGGCGGACCCTGTGAGATTCACCTCTCGTTCCACACTGGTGACCGTGGTATTGTCGCTAGGATTGCCCACCCGCAGGTGATTCGGCGAGCTGTGCGAGCCAGTGGTAGCTATCCGCACTGACCCGCTCGTCGGGCTGTCATCATCCCCGCTTTCCGTCCAGTCGCTGCTCCAGGCGGCTGAACCCGTGCTGCAACTGTAGACCGGCGGATTGGGATGCCCACAGTCAAAGTTGTCGGCAAAGATCGGCGTGCCCTCGCGGATTTGCACATCGTCAATATAGAGATAGTCGGTGGAGTCCACCAGCCGATCTGCCTTGAAACGGATGCGGGTGTTGGATGCTTTGTGGGGGGTCAGATCAACATACTCTGGCGCGTAAGGGATGTTGTCAGCGTACCAAGTGCGTATCGTCGTCCAGTGAACGCCGCCGTCGCTGGAGACGGTCAGGCTGAAGACATCGCCTGGCATGAATACGCCAGCCAGCGCCCGCCAGAAGCTCAATGTCGGGTGAGTGAAGCCGGCCAGATCAGCCTGGCGCTCGATGCTGGGGCCATTGCCTGCAGTGTCGGTTACCCGCAGGTGATATGTGCCGCCGTGCGGGCTTCCCGTGTTGACCACCTGTATAGCCCCAGTGGCCGACGCGCCATCATCGTTGGTTTCGATCCAGTTGGTGCTCCAATTGGCTGTGCCGCTGTTGCCGCTATAGCCATTTGACTCGAAACCATCGCCATACGTAGCGGACGTTCCCAACAGCAACTCGGCCGCACTCGGGCCAGCGGGCGCGGAAGGCGGAAGCGCTGCGCCTTCAGATAAGGGAGGCAGATATGCAACAGGCCTGAAAAAGAAGGGGGAACCAGGTAAAGACGGAGCCTTCACACGCAGAGGCGACCCTGGAGGCAGGAATCCCGAAGGTGGTTGGGCCTCCTCTGTCCTGGCCTGCACTACCGCTGGAAAAGCCGAGCCAGCAGGCCCGAGCAGCAATAGGAAATAAGAGACGGTGACGAGCGCGCACAGGAAACATTCCCCAAGACGATGACACCTCCGGTACGCTTGGCTTGACATCGCATACCCCCCCAGTCTCCCTGCTGAGAAAGCTCAGACAGACTATACGCTGCACAATAGAATACGCCGTATCGTAATATAACATAACAAGATGAAAAAAACATGAAAAAACGCCGTGTAAAAGGGTGAACAGATTACAGTTTTGTAAGAATCCCATCCCAATGGAATGGACGGCCGCCCGCCAATAGTGCTATAATCTGTCGAGAGAAGAGAGGAGAGGGCGCACATGCCCCTGGATATCCAACTGGATGACATCGTGCAACTGCGCAAGAAGCACCCCTGCGGCAGCGACGAGTGGCGCGTGGTGTGCGCCTGGGGGCGGACATCGGGCTGAAATGCCTGAAATGCGGGCGGCGGGTGCTGTTGCCGCGCAGCATCCTCGAGCGGCGGATCAAAAAGGTCCTTTCGCGGGGCACTCCCCCACAAGCCACTTCAGAAATATCACCACAAGGACGCAAAGAATGCGAAGAAAGATAAGTAGATATTCATGCTTTTCCAAGCACCACAAGGCATGAAAATGTGCTCATGTTGAGGTGAAGTGCAGCGGCTTGTCAACGAATAGGAAACGAATAAACGAATCGCGCTCGCACAACACAGTGCGTTCACGCCTTGCGTTTTTCATTCGTTTATTCGTTCATCATTCGTTGACAACCGTTCTTGGCGAAGCATTTTCGGATTAGAGACGCAGCATGTTGCCCCCTGTATCTTCGCGTCCTTCGCGGTTTATGTTTTCCCTATTGCTGACTACGCAATACCGCGCCTATCTCCCGCTCCAGATAAGCCCGGATTTTCTCCCGAATGCGCGCCACGGCTTTGTCCGTCAGGGTTCGCTCCATATCCTGATAGGAGATGGCGTAGGCTAGGCTCTTCTTCCCCGCGGGGATTTGTCCGCCGCGGTAAACATCGAACAACCTGATGTCAGCAACCGCCTCGCCGCCAGCCTTGAGGATCAGCCCTTGCACCTGCTGCGCAGGTATGGCCTCGTCCACGATCAGAGCCAAATCCTGGGCCACAAGTGGGAAATGGGAGATCGGTTTGTAGAATGCCTCCCGCTCAATGTGCGCCAGAAGGAGATCCAGATCAAGCTCCAGAAGGCATATCCTCTGCCGAGGAAGGTCAAATGCCTCGCGCACCGCAGGATGGACTTCGCCCATGACGCCAAGCTCGACGTTCCCGGTGAGGATGCTGGCTGCCCGCCCCGGCTGGAAAATCAGCGAATCGGCGGGGAGATATGAGAGGTCCCTGGCCCCCAACCGCTCCATCAAGGTCTCGACGATACCTTTCAGGTCGTAGAAATCCAGCGCTTCCGCCTGGGTGGGCGCCCACCAGGGCTTTTCCCGTAGGCCGGTCATGGCGATGCCAAGATGTCTCGGCTCATCGGGCAATTGCTGGCCCGCCCTGGGCAAATAGACGCTGGCTACCTCGAAGATAGCCACCCGTTTCTGGTAGCGCAGATTGTCGCGCACGGTCATCAACAGACTGGCGAGCAGCGTGGTGCGCATCAGACGGTGTTCGGGGGCCAGCGGATTAGCCAGTTGCACGCACGCGCCTGGCTCCAGGATGCAGGGCACCGGGTAAGATTCCCCCGTCGCCAGAAGCTTAGCATAGGGCACGGGCTGGCCATACGCGCTCAATAGCTTCCCCTGGTCTTCCAGTCCGATCAGCGAATAGGAGACCACCTCGGACAGGGCGCAGCCAGCGAGGATGTCGCATGTCTTCTCCGTCCCCTGCAAGGCGGGGTTGTTATGCTGTGGCGGCAAGGCGTCCTCCATCAGCGTCATCGGGATGTTCTCCGCGCCATAGACCCGCGCGATCTCTTCCACCAAATCCGCCTTCAGGCTGACATCCAGGCGGCTCGTGGGCACGGTGACACGCAAAGGGCCTTCAGCATCAGCGGGCATCTCCACGCCGAATTCCAGCGACCTCAGGATGTCCGCGATCTCCTGCCTGCCCAGCTTGATTCCCACCAGCCGCTCGACCTCGGAGGGTGGGAAGATGATGACTCTGGCCTCGGCTTTCACGGGGTACGCATCAACGACCCCCTGGGCGATAGTGCCTCCGGCCAGCAGGCGCATCAACTCCGACGCTCGTTTGAGCGCAGGGATGGTCAATTCCGGGTCTATGCCTCGACCGAAGCGGATCGCTGCCTCGCTGGGGAGATTGAGCAATTGCGCCGTGCGCCGGTTGTTGATGTAGTTAAAGTTGGCCGACTCCAGCAGGATGTTGGTCGTCGTCCCTGTTACCTCGCTCTCCAGGCCGCCCATGACGCCGGCGATGGCGACCGGCCCGCCGCCATCGGTGATCAGCAGCATGTTCTCGTCAAGAACGCGCTCCACGCCGTCCAGCGTAGTCATCCGCTCCCCCGGACGCGCCCGCCGCACGATGATGACCGGCGCGGATTGGGGGGGATGGCCGCCATGGTGCCCGCGCAGCCGGTCATAGTCAAAGGCGTGGAGCGGCTGTCCCCACTCCAGCATGACATAGTTCGTGATGTCCACGATATTGTTGATCGGGCGCATCCCAGCGGCGAGCAAACGCATCTTCATCCAGAGCGGCGAAGGCCCGATCTGGATGCCCCGGATCAGGCCCGCGCTGTAGCGGGAGCAGAGGTCGGGGTCGGCGATCTCCACTTCCGCCTGCCCGACGATGGGCGCTCCTGTGGCCTGCCACTCCGGCGGGGCCAGGCGTAGCCTTTGTCCGGTCAACGCCGCGACCTCGCGCGCCACGCCGATGATGGAGAGGCAGCGCGCTACGTTGGGCACGATCTCGATATTGAGGATGGTTTCTCCCATATAATCCTGCAAGGGCGTGCCGACCGGTGCATCATCGGGCAGGATGATAATGCCAGTGTGATCCTCGCTGATGCCCAATTCTTTTTCCGAGCAGGCCATGCCTTCGGAGGGGACGCCGCGAATCTTGGCCGGTTTCAGGGTGATATACTTTTTTTCTGCCGAATGTCCGTCAATGAGCCTGGCCCCGCGCGTGGCGAACGCCACCTTTTGCCCGGAATCCCCGACACGGATATTGGGTGCGCCAGTGACTACCGCCTGGGGGGCTTCTGCGCCATAGTCCACGACGGCAACAGTCAGGGAATCAGCGTTGGGATGAGGGAGCACCTCGACGAGCCTGCCGACGAATATCTTATCCCTATCCCAGGTGGCGCCGATCCGCTCGATGGAATTGACCTCTAATCCCGCCAGCGTCATCCGTTCCGTCAGTTTATCCAGCGGGAGCGCGATGTCTACATATTCTTTCAACCAGCTTAAGGGTACTCTCATCTCAGGCATTTTTGCATTCTCCTTGGAATTTTCCGATAACTGATAGCATAACCCTTTGTGGCGTCAATAACAGGCACAAGGCCCTATGCTACCAGGCTGTCGGATAGCGCTCAGGCGAACTGACCCAAAAAGCGCAGGTCGTTGCTGTAGAAATAGCGAATGTCATCAATGCGGTACTTGAGCATGGCGACGCGCTCCACGCCCATGCCGAACGCAAAGCCGCTGTAGACATCAGGATCGTAGCCGCCATTGTGCAGCACGGTGGGGTGCACCATACCTGAGCCCAGGATTTCCGTCCAACTGGTGTATTTGCAAATGCGACATCCTTTGCCGCCGCAGACGATGCACTCGATATCCATCTCCATGCTCGGCTCGGTGAACGGGAAATAGTCGAAACGGAAACGAGTGCGGATCGTCTCGCCATACATCCGTTTGGCGAAATTGTAGAGCACCCCTTTCAGATCGGCCAGCGTGATATGTTTGCCTACCGCCAGGCCCTCCACCTGGTAGAACATGAACTCGAGGCGTGCGGTGACCGCTTCGTAACGGTAGCATCTCCCCGGCAGGGCGACGCGAATCGGCTGCGGATAGTATTTGCGCATGGTGCGAATTTGCCCAGGGGAGGTATGGGTGCGCAGCAGGATGCCTTCCTGCGTGGTATGGAACGTGCTCCACATGTCGCGGGCGGGATGGTAGGGTGGAATGTTGAGCAATTGGAAATTAAGCTCATCCGTTTCCACATCTCGCCACTCTTCGACCAGGAAGCCCATATCCCCAAAGATGCGCAGGATTTCCCGCAGCGTTCTGGTGATGATGTGCAGACGGCCGATATTGACGGGGTGGCCAGGGAGAGAGACATCTAGCCCCTCCTGCGCCACCGAGGCAACGATGGCCTGGCGCTTAAGAGCCTCCGTCTTGCCCTCGAGGGCGTGTTCCAGGGCCTGCTTCACGCGATTGCCCTCTCGGCCCGCCGCAGGCCGTTCCTCGACCGCCAGTTGCCCGACCATGCGCAAGAGGTTCGTTAACGCACCTTTACGTCCGAGGTAATTGAGTCGCCAGGCTTCGAGTTGCTCCTCACTGGCGATCCGCTCCAACTCTTGAAGAGCCTGCGCTTCCAATTCATGTAACTGTTCTAGCATAGTGGTCTCCTTGTCATTCATGCCTCAGATTGTCAGCTTTCTTCGCGTCCTTCGTCTTTACGGTGATTATCCTTCCGTCCGCAAAGATGAAATCGTAACGGGTCTTGAACATACGCAACATGGACACCCTCCTGAAACAAAAAACGGTTGCGATTCTCCGGGACGAAGTCGCAACCGTCTGCTCTCCGCGGTACCACCCAGTTTGGCTCGCATAGGGCAAGCCCTCTCAGGCCGGCGATTGATCAGGGGATCAATGTACCGGCTGTCCCGCTAACGGTGGGCCACCGGAACGGCTTAGTTGTGCTCGCAGGTTCACGTTCAGCCGTCGGCTCAGGAGTGAATTTCGGCTGGCATCCACCTGGAAAAGCTCTCAGTCAGCGGCTCTTCCTCCCTGTTGGCTTCTTGCCGCTTACTCTCTCCGTCATAGCCTTTGTGGCCCTCATTATATGCAGATCAGCATTTTCGTCAAATAAGGGCCCGGCTTGTCAGGGCTGTTGCAAAGTAGCTGTCAACGGATTCGGGCACGGGTTACACGGATTGAGGGTCGCGTAATCCGTTCAATCCGCTCCCAAAAATCCATTGACAGCGCCGCTTCATTCAAGAAAACCGACTTTGCAACAGCCCTGGGACCCCAGCCAGGGC
>CAYPON010000035.1:0-17161 GCA_964412315.1 uncultured Anaerolineae bacterium
GTTATTACTGAGATAAGCAAAGAGAGAAAATGGATATCGCAATTTCAGTAGCTTTAGGTTTGATTGCCGGCCTACTGGGCGGAATGCTCGGCATAGGAGGCGGCACAATTGTAATACCGGGGATGGTATTGCTCCTAGGAACAAACCAGCATGTGGCACAAGGGATATCGCTCACTGCCATGTTGCTCACATCGCTGGTCGGTGCCTTTATTCATTACAGACAGAAGAATGTCAGGTTGAGCATGGCGCTTTTCATCGCACCAAGCGCAGCCGCCTTCTCATATCTGGGAGCCTGGGCAGCAGGCATCGTTGCTGCCCTCGGGGAGAATATCAAAGGGTTCAAAGTCGGCGACGCCGTTTGTTTTGACTCGACGATCTATTGCCAGAAATGCCACTATTGCTTGAGCGGCTATCCGAATCTCTGCGAGAATCGGCGGGTGTTGGGCGTTTCCACAGGACAATACCGCCAACATGGCGCGATGGCAGAATACGTGGTGGTTCCCTATTGGATCGCCGTTCACATGCCAGAGGGGATGAGCTTTGCCCATGCTGCGCTTATCGAGACTGTTTCCATTGGCGTCCATGCCGCCAATCGCACGCCGATCTCCCTGGGTGATACGGTGGTCGTCGTCGGTGTGGGGCCGATTGGCCTCTGTGCTTTGCAGGCGATCCGCCTCAAAGGGGCAGGCAAGGTCATCGTCACGGATCTCTTCGCCTCCCGTTTGGAGTTGGCGAAAAAGCTAGGCGCGGATGCCGCCTTTTTTGCCAATGACCCGGAACTAATGACCCGTTTACGCGAGATGACTGGCCCCTATGGAGCAGATGCCGCCGTCGAAGCGGTGGGCGTCGAATCCGCTATTGCCACGGCTCTGGCGATCACGCGAGATGCTGGATCCGTGACCCTGGTCGGCAATGTATCGCCCACGGTGAACATCAATTTGCAGAACATCGTCACGCGCGAGATCAATATCTTCGGGGTCACCGCCTCCAGGGGCGAATACAAGGCGTGTGTCGAGTTGGTCGCCTCTGGCAAGATCGTCGTCGAGCCGCTCATCTCGGAATACGCTTCGCTTGACGATGGCCAGGCAATCTTTGACCGGCTCTACAAAGGCGCCGAGGGGCACATCAAGACCGTCTTTGTTTTCTAAATAGCCCGCGTTGGGGGGTTTGTCTATTCCACCCAGCAGTGGTATAATTGCCTGTAGAGAAGGGCCACTGAAAGGAAAACAAGATGATCGAGTTAAAGGTTGATAGTGTTCGTGTGAGCTTGCTAACCCCACACCGCCTTGTCGTATTGAAAGAGAGCGGCGCAGATCGCTACCTGCCTATCTGGATAGACACTTCTGTAGCGGACGCCATCACCATTAAACTGCAAGGCATGAAAGTTACGCGGCCATTGACGCACGATCTGCTCAAGAACGTCATCGAGTATCTTGGGGCGACGGTTTCCCATGTCCTGATTAACGAACTGGCCGATAACACGTTTTTTGCGCGTATCGTCATGGATGTCAATGGTCGGCACACGGAAGTTGACTCGCGTCCCAGCGATGCTATCGCCCTGGCGGTCCGGGTAGGGGCACCGATCTTTGTCGCCGAAGCGGTGATGGATCAGGCCGCGATCGTGCCCAGCACAAACCTGGAAGGCTCGGGATCGGAGACGGGAGGGGACCTCTCAATCTTCCGTGAATTCGTCGAAGGGTTAGACATAGACGAGCCAAAGGGTTAGTTGGATATGTCTTCGGATCAGTCTCTCGGGAGGTTGCCCCCCCAGAACATCGAGGCCGAGCAGTCTGTGCTCGGCAGCCTTCTCATTGACCCCGATGCGATTATCACCGTCTCCACTTTCTTGCGAGTAGAGGATTTCTACCGCGCGGCACATGCCGAGATCTATGCCGCCATGTTGGCCCTGCACGAGCGGCGCGAGCCAACGGATTTCGTGACGACCTGCGATGAATTGGAGCGCCGCGGGCGGCTGGAAGCTGTTGGTGGGCCAGCGTATATCACCTCGCTGATTAACGCCGTCCCGACTTCGATCCATGTCGAGCATTACGCCCACATTGTGGAACGGACAGCCATCCTGCGGCGGCTCATCGAGGCTGCGGGTAAGATCGCGGGCCTCGCCTACCAGGAAGCGGGCGAGGTTGATGAGATCATTGACCAGGCCGAGGGCGTCCTCTTCGAGGTGGCGCAGCGGCAAGTCAAGGAATCCCTGGTGCCTATCCGCGAAGTTGTCAGCAGGTACTACGATCGCATCGAGTATCTGCACGAACATCAAGGCGAAACCGGCGGCTTGCCCACTGGTTTTGTTGATCTGGACAAGCTACTCGACGGCCTGCAGAAATCTGACCTGATCATCGTTGCTGGCAGGCCCGGCATGGGCAAGACATCCCTCGGCCTTGCTTTAGCCAGGCACGCGGCCTTGAAACAGAAAGCTGTCGTGGCGATGTTTACGCTGGAAATGTCTGCCGAGCAGCTTGTACAACGCCTTATCTCCGGCGAGGCGAGCATAGATTCCCAACGATTGCGCGTTGGCAACCTGCGCGATACCGAATGGGAGATCTTCGCGCGGGCCAGCAGCCGCCTGGCGGAAAGCACTATTTTTATTGACGACACCCCGTCGCCGACGCCTATGGAAATCCGCATGAAAGCGAGGCGGTTAGCATCCGCACTGCCCTTGGGCCTGATTGTTATTGACTATTTGCAACTGATGCAAAGCGAGAGAAGGGCCGAGAACCGCGTGCAGGAGATTTCCTATATCTCGCGTGCGCTGAAAAGCCTGGCGCGAGAGCTGCAAGTGCCTGTTGTGGCGATGTCGCAACTTTCCCGCGCTGTTGAGTCGCGCTCAGACAAGCACCCGATCCTATCGGATTTGCGCGAATCCGGCTCTATTGAGCAGGATGCCGACGTGGTTCTGCTTCTCTACAGGGACGAGTTGTACAAGCCGGACACGGACATGCAGAATATCGCGGAAGTCATCGTCGCCAAGCACCGAAACGGGCCAACAGGTTCTCTTTCCCTACGTTTCAACAAAGAGTTGACGCGCTTCGAAAACCTCGCCCTAGCCGAAAGCTATCGCGACCTGGAATAGTTAAAGGCGATTCATGAATCGCCCCTACGAATCCGCCAGAGGAAAGGCCATGAAAGGTTTTACGGGGTTCCCTGCGGGCAAGATGCGTTTGACCTCTCTCCCCAGCCTCTTTTTCAGCGAGTTGCTTCCAGCGATTGATAGCCTTAACGAACTGAAAGTCACGCTCTACGTCATGTGGCGTTTAGCGCAGAAGACGGGGTATCCGCGCTACGCGAGCCAGAGCGAGTTGTTCAGCGATACGACCTTGTTGGATGGACTTGGCGCTCCAGGCATCTCGCCACAAGAGTGCGTGCGGGATGGCCTCGAGCGGGCTGTAGCACGGGGCACGTTTCTGTCCGTCGTGGCCAGGCAGGACGGAGCAGAGGAGACATTCTACTTCCTGAACAGCGATAAAGGCCGGCAAGCTGTCGAGCAATGGCGAAGGGGGGAGTTGCGCCTGGCCGGAGCGGTCATCGCGCCCGAATCGCGCGCCGAGGTGGAACGCCCCAACATCTTCGTTTTGTATGAACAGAACATTGGCTTGTTACAGCCGATGATCGCCGAAGAGCTAAAAGAGGCTGAACAGACCTATCCCCCGGAGTGGATCGAGGATGCCTTTCGGGAGGCCGTCCTCCAGAACAAGCGGAATTGGCGTTATGTCCGGCGTATCCTTGAGCGGTGGGCGGTAGAGGGCAGAGGGGAATTTCGAGGGACACAAGATGACCGGCGTCGGTACATCGAAGGGAAATATGCCGAGTATTTCAAGCGGCGGCCAAGAGAAGAATAAGGATACCTGCCCCATCTGCGGCGGGGTTGGCTACCTGCGGCGGGATGTGCCGGTCGGGCATCCCGACTTCGGGCAGCCCATCCCTTGCCAGTGCAAGTTGCAGACCCTGGAGGAGAAGCGACTCGCTGACATCAGAAAAGCGAGTGACCTCGGCTCTCTCTCGCGCATGACTTTTGAGACCTTTGTACCAGAGGCGTACGGCCAAAACCCTATGCTGAGCTTGAGTCTGCGCCGCGCCTACGAGTTTGCGATGGAATTCGCTCACAAGCCGGCAGGTTGGCTCTTGCTCACGGGGGCCTATGGTTGCGGCAAGACCCACTTGGCGGCAGCTATCGCCAATCGGCTGGTGGAACAGGGCCAAAAGGTTCTCTTTGTCGTGGTGCCGGATCTGTTGGATTACCTCCGAACAACCTATCGGCCGGACAGCAGGGTCTCGTATGACGAGCGGTTCGAAGCTATTCGCGCAGCCCCCGTCTTGATCCTGGATGATCTGGGAACAGAGAACCTGACTCCCTGGGCGCGGGAAAAGCTGTTTCAGATCTTCAACTATCGCTACAATGCCCGCCTGCCCACCGTGATCACGACGAACCGCCCCCTGGAGGAGATAGACCAGCGGGTGCGTTCGCGCTTGCTGGACAAAGACCTCTGCAAGGTATGGATTATCCTGGCGCCAGATTTCCGAGGGGAGCATTCGCAGTCCGACCTGAGCAGTTTGAATCTCCTTGCCGACAAGACTTTTGAGACCTTTGACCTGCGAGAACGCGAGCTTGATGCCACACAGCGGGAAAACCTGAAAAATGCCTTTCGCGATGCACAACACTATGCCGAAGAGCCGAAAGGGTGGCTGATTTTGACCGGAGGGTACGGAGCCGGCAAGACCCATCTGGCGGCGGCTATCGCCAATTATCGGGTGTCGCAAGGTTTCCCCGCCCTTTTCGTGGTCGTGCCCGATCTTCTCGATCATTTGCGCGCGACTTTCGACCCCCGTAGCCCGGTATCTTATGATAGGCGTTTCGACGAGGTGCGCAATGCACCATTGCTAGTACTCGATGATTTCGGTACACAAAGCAGCACTCCCTGGGCCCAGGAAAAGCTCTTCCAGCTTTTGAACTATCGTTACAACGCCAAGCTGCCTACGGTGGTGACCATGAGCATGTCCCTCGGGGATTTTGAACGAGTGGAGCCTCGTCTTTGTGCAAGGATGTTGGATCGTAACCTCTGCTCACATATCGGGCTTACAGTGCCGAGCTATCATGGGGAGCGACCCCGCGTCTCTCCCACTCCAACGCGGCGAACTCCCAAACGCTCAAGGGGCGTTGGCGTCGGTTGAGGATTTACCCTAGACATGAGGTTTGACCCAAAAGCAGATCCACCTTTTGCGCAGTTAAGATTAGCCCTTGGCGTCCTGGTGGTGGGATGCTCTTTGTTCGCTCTGCTTCTCTCGCGGAACCTGATCTTCACCACCTTGGCCAATTGGACGGGGGAAGAAGACCACTGGGAGCAGGTCAAGGGCCTGGGAGCGCTGTTCCTCTTGCGGCTGACACAGGGCGTGCCCGAAACCGCCCCTTATGTGCCTATCTCCCATGCCGGGCTGAACCCTTTCGGCATCAACACCTTCCTGGAGCAGGAGGTCGAGCCGGCCAAGGTCGAACACTCCCTGCAGATGATCGCTGAGGCGGGCTTCCACTGGATTCGCCAGGAGTTCCCCTGGGAAGACATCGAGATTTCAGGCAAAGGCGATTTCTGGGATCACAAATGGAACAAGAGCGCGTGGGAGAAATACGACCGTCTGGTGGACGCGGCGAGGCGCTATGGGCTGGAGATCATCGCTCGCCTGGATAACCCGCCTGCCTGGTCGCGTGCCGCGGGCGACGTTGTTGGGACGTTCGCGCCACCTGATCGGCTGGAGGACTTTGGCGATTTCGTCTACACGGTGGTCAGCAGATACCGCGGCCGGATTCGTTACTACCAGATTTGGAACGAGCCGAACATCTACCCTGAGTGGGGGGAGCGGCCGGTCAATGCCGCCGAGTACGTCGCTTTGCTTAAGGTCGCTTATGCACGGGCCAAGGAAGCGGATCCCCATTGCGTGATCTTGAGCGCGGGCCTGGCCCAGACGACGGAGCCCGGCCCCCGCAACCTGGACGACACGATCTACCTGCAGCAGATGTATGATGCCGGGGCTAAGGATTATTTCGACGTTATGGGAGTCATGGCCTACGGTCTTTGGACGGGGCCTGGCGACCGCCGCGCCAGCCGGGATCGGACGAACTTTGCCAGGCCACAACTCATCCGCGCGATCATGGTGCGCAATGGCGACGCGGGGAAAGCGATCTGGGCGACGGAGGTGGGATGGAATGCCCTGCCCCCGGATTTTGCCGGCCTTCCCATGTTCGGTCGGGTCAGCGAAGCCCAACAGGCACGCTATGCAGTGCAAGCCTACGAACGGGCGCAGCGGGAATGGCCCTGGATGGGAGTGCTCAACTATTGGTTCTTCAAACGCGCTACAGATAGCGAGACAGGCCAGGCGTTTTACTATTTCCGCATGGTCGAGCCGGATTTCACTCCTTTGCCGGTCTACGAGGCGATGCGCGCTTACGCCACCTCCCCCCCTACTGTGTCCATCGGCTACCACCAGGAGAACCATTGGGCCTTGCGGTATAGCGGAGATTGGATGGATGTAGCCGACCAGCGAGCCGTGCTGGGCGCATATCGGCGCAGCCAGCGGCCTGGAGACACGCTCGAATTCACCTTTTGGGGCACGGATCTGGATCTGGTGACTATCAAGGGCGAGGCGTCGGGTAGCCTGCGCGTGCGCCTCGATGATGGCCAGCCTCAGGTTATCGCCCTTGCCAGCCCTGTAGAGACGCAACATGTTACGTCTCTACAATATGGCGTGCGCATTCCCCTGGCGCGAGGTTTGCGGCCTGGGAAGCATCGCGTCGAGATAACGGCAGAGAAAGGCCAGGCGGCTGTTGATGGGCTGTTGGTGCGGCGGGGCTGGACATACGAATGGCGACTGATGGGCGGCGGCTTGTTGCTTCTCGGCATTCTAACATGCATTGTCTATGTCATAAGCAAGAAGGCGCCATGTTCGTAGTGGCGACTTCAGTCGCTTTCAATGTGGCGGAACGACTAAAGTCGTTACTACGAACACGATGGGCGTTAGTTGTGCTGTTTCTGCTGGCCCTGGCGGTGCGGCTCTACCGGCTGGATGCGCAAAGCTTCTGGAACGATGAGGGCACGAGCGTGGCTTTAGCCGCCCGCAGCCTGGCTACGATTACGCGCAATGCTTCTCACGACATACACCCACCCCTCTACTATTACTTGCTCCACTTTTGGGTCGCCATCCTGGGCAATTCCGAATTTGCCGCGCGCTCCCTTTCCGCCCTCCTGGGCGCGTTGTTGGTGGTTGTCATTTACATCCTGGGGAAACACCTTTATGGAACGTGGGTAGCCTGGACTGCCTCCCTGTGTGCTATGATCTCCCCCCTGCAAGTGTACTACTCGCAGGAGGCGAGGATGTATATCCTGGTCACTTTGTTGGGCGCGCTGTCCTTTTGGTTTTTTCTCTGCTGGCGGGAGCTGTTGTATCGTCCCTGTCACATAGGATTGGCCTACATCGCCACCACCGTTCTGGCGATGTATTCCCACTATTTCGCTTTCACCCTGATCGTTGCAGAGAATGCACTATTTGCCTTGCGGTGGATAGTCTGGGCAGTGACTTCCCTGCGCCGACCGGGGCGATCTGGTTCCCTGAAAGCTGCCTGGAAGCCCCTCGTGACCTGGATTCTCTCCCAGGCAGCTATTGTTCTCATCTTCGCTCCCTGGTTGCTCGTGGCGTGGAAGCAATTGCGCGCCTGGCCCGCTGTCAGCGAGCCGTTCGGACTTTTGACACTTCTGCAGAGGGTCTTGTATGCCTTTAGCGTGGGCACAACGATCAAACATGCCCCCTGGATGGCAATCGGTTTCGGTCTCATCCTCCTGCTGGGATGGGGGATAACCCTGGTGGTCGAAGTGCAACGACGAGAGAGAATAACCGGCCTGTGGGCGGCCGCTGTCGTCTGGCTGTATCTCCTGCTGCCCGTGGCGATCATGTACGTTCTATCGCGCCAACGCCCGATGTATAACCCCAAATTCCTGCTCCTGGCGACGCCCGCCTACGCCATCCTTTTGGGCAGAGCCGTTACTATCCTGCCTCTCCTGCGCTTGCGGGCCTGGACGGCGCGGTGGGCATCCGCGGTCTGGCTTGTTGCTACCTCAGCGTTTGTTGTCTCACTCTCCCTCGCTTCTCTGCGAAGCTACTATTATGACGCACGCTACGCCCGCGATAACTATCGGGGCATCGCTCGTTACATCGAGGCGGTGGAGACAGGCACGGATGCCATCCTGATCAATGCCCCCGGTCAGTACGAGACTTTCCTGCATTACTATCGAGGCAAATCCTCGCTCCACCCATTGCCTCGTCAAAGGCCGATAGACACGACGGTCACTGAGCGTGACCTCCAGGAGATGGTGGCAAGCAGAGAGCATGTTTATGCTATCTTCTGGGCGACCAACGAAAGCGACCCCCAACGATTCATCGAGGGATGGATGGACCAGCATACATACAAGGCATCGGATGTCTGGTACGGGAATGTTCGCCTGGTCGTTTACGCTGTGCCAACTCAGGCTTCGGAAGTCCTTGGAGACTTCCGAAGCCTGAAAGTCAACTTGGGCGATCAGGTATCTTTAGAAGGCTATGCGTTATTGACTCCGCAGGCCACTGCGGGGGAGGTATTACAGATCACCCTGTTCTGGAAGGCGCTCGCTCGCATGGACAAGCGCTACAAAGTGTTCATCCACATTCTGGACGAGGGCGGGCATATCGTCGGGCAACGCGATGCCGAGCCGGGCGGCGGAGCCAGGATCACGACCACCTGGCAGGTGGGTGAGGAGTTGATGGACAACTATGGCGTGCTCATCCTGCCGGGCACGCCACCTGGCGTCTATCAGATCATGGTGGGGATGTATGAACTGGACAGCAGCCAACGCTTACCGGTCGTTGGCGCCAGTGGCAATAGCCTTGACCGGGTGCTGCTTGGGCCAATCACTGTGCACAAGGCCGCCCTGCCGCCCCCGCCAGCGGCGCTGGACATGCAGCGAGAAGTCAAGATACCGCTAGGCCCCATCACCCTCCTGGGCTACAATCTGGCCAAACTGGGCCAGGAGCACCTTCCCGATGCGCCACTCTATGCAGGAGATATCCTTCATCTAGCGCTTTTCTGGCAGGCCATGGCAAGCCAGCCCAACGACGTCGAGTTAACCCTGCAACTGTTGGACAGTTCGGGACAGGTCAGATTGACCCACCGCAGCGCACCCGTCGAAGGTCGCTATCCTCTCAGCCGTTGGCAAGCAGGCGAGATCGTCCGCGACCAGCATCACCTCTTCCTGCCTGCTGATCTGAGGCCGGGCACTTATCGTTTGCTCCTTAGCATCCAGGAAATGCCCCCGGGGCGGCAACTCTTCCCACCCAGGCTTCTGCACAAGCTGACGATCCATTAAAGAACCCTCCCACAGGCTGACAACCTGCGGGAGGGTTATACTTATCTGGCCCCTTGTTTCATAATCATCGGCAGATAGGCATGATAAATGGGCTGCGATACAATGAGGCTCACGGAGCGTTGGATAGACCCTGCTGCCCCTGCCCTGATGAGAGCATGGTTCGTGATCTGGGTTCCTGCTCTCGCCGTTCGCGCAACCCTGGCAGCGAAACGCACCACGACCATCCCTTTCGCTATGACAGACCCTTGCCAGGCGATGACCCCTGATTCGTAGGAGGCATGGCCGCTGCTGGCCCACAGGGAACCAGCGATGTATTCCAGGTTGGCGGGCACGGTATCGGTCAGCCGGACAGAGACTGCCATGTCAGAAGTTTCCCTCACCCGTATGGTATAGGTCACTGCCTCTCCGGGCGCCGCGCTCTCTGCATTAACAAGCTTCTCGGACGCGGAAATGTCCGGTGCTCTCAGGATCGTGCGCACGTTGCGTGCGAACGGAGAGGAAACCCCGTCCGTGATCCAGGCCGTGTTAGTGATGACGGTGAGGTTGGGAACGGATGGGTCGGTGCGCACGGCAAAGCTGATCGGCAGCGATTGGCCTCGCCTGATCTCACCAGTCCATACGATACGGTTTCGCCCGGCATCATAGGTGGCCCCTCCCCCGGCACTGCCAGGCACAAACGTCGTGCCAGAGGGAAGCGGATCGGAGAGCGAGGCGTTGCGGGCAGACCCCGTGCCTCTGTTATGCAAGGTTATGGTGTAAGTGAGGGTTTCCCCAGCATCGGCCAGCGCCTTGCTCACAGCTTTGCCGCTCGCCGACAGATCAATGGTATTGACATTCAGTCTGGCGGAGCGCTGGTAAGTGCGCGCCAAGCCATCGCTGATGGTGGCAACATTGACAAGTTCCTCGTTGATAGGGGCGTCGGGCTTGACACGCACCCGGAAGGATACCGTATGTTTGCCAGGCAGAGCCTCTCTGCTTTGCTGAAACAGGACAGCCAGTCGGCTGTGAATGGTGTTATGGGCAGGGGCGCCCTCGTAAAGGTATTGCAGCCCTTGGGTGCCATCAACGTTCTCGATGCCTACTGTCGCGCTGGCCCCATCGCCATAAGAGCCGGCCATGGTGAGATATTGCACCGCGATGTCGTTGCTGTTCTCATACAAGATGACCTGAAACGTCAGCAGATCCTGCGAGCGGTAGTGGTGGATGTCGAGCCATTCGACCACCAGATAACGGTTCGGCGCAGTGCCGAAGGTCTTGTAATACAGACTTCTAGGAGATGGACAGACTAGATCGTCCCAGAAAGCGGCGACGAAGTTGTTGGGAGTGGATGGGGAAGGAATAGCCACATTGCTGAAGGCATTGCTTCCCTCCCCGAAAAGCAATTGCCCATTGGTGTTGACGTAGAACTGGGTGTAGGTTCGCCTGAAGAACTGGAAAGCGAAACCGATCGGGAACGGCCCGTGGGACACATCATCGCCTCCTGGAATGGTCGTACCGCTCGTCGCATCTATCCAGTTGAAGGTTACCTGTCCGCCGTCACTGTCTATCACTCTGGCCGGAGCAGGTGGCTGCATCCCCGGCACGTTGCCATGCCATTCAATGCGATTCAACGCTGCGTTGTAGGTCGCCCCTCCCGTTGCAGAGTTCGCAACATACGTCGCCCACCTCGGTATGGGGTCAGTCAGGCTTGTATTCCCAGCCGGATAGTTTCCCCAGTTGATTAGCGTGATGGTGTATGTGAGCACATCACCCGAACCAGCAACGAGAGGCTGCACTTCCTTGGTGGAGAGGTTCAGATCTACGAGATTGGCCGTGGTGGTGACAATTCTCGTGTAGGAAATCGTCGCACTCTGGCGTATAGTCGCCCTGTTAACAATGAGCGTGTTCCCCGGCAGGTTGCTGCCCACTATGGCCCGGAAACCGATCACATGCTCGGTTGGCTGGATCGTAGGGGACACCCCTGTCGCCGCCGAGATCATTCCTGTCCAGGAGATACCTCTTCTTTGAGGGTCATAGATAGCGCCGCCTGTGGCGCTTCCGGGAACGTATGTTGTGTGGGCAGGGATGGGGTCCCATAGGCTGACGTTTCCCGCTGGCACCGGAGCAGTGTTGACCATCGCGATGCTGTAGGTCAGGGTGTCTCCAGAAACGGCTGCTTCCTTGTCAACTCGCTTGGAGGAAATGGATAGATCAGCTACGCGGACCCTCGTGCTCGCGCTGCGAGTGATCCTGCGGCCAACCACGAGATCAGCGATAACGATAGTGTTGGTGATCGGCTGGCTGCTGCTCCAATCAGGGCTGATCCGTGCGGCAAAGGCAAATTGCAGAGCTTGCCCTGCTGGGACGCGACCTCGCCAGGTGATCCGCCTCGTCTGGGGATCGTAGACTTGGCCGCCAGGGCCTATCAGGCTGCCCGGGACATAGGTAACCCCGCTCGGCAGTGTGTCGGTCAGCAGCGCGTCGGTGGCGATGTTCCCCCGGTTGTGCAATGTGATGCCATAGCGGAGGGTATCGCCGGCCACCGCCCACCCCTTGTCCACGGTTTTGCTGGATGGGGATAGATCAATCATGTTTGCTGTGGCAGTGGCGCTCAGAACATGGGTCTGCCGCAGAGTGTCGGTGACGATAGCCGTGTTGACCAACACGGTGTTCACCGGCACATCGCCATTCAGGCTCGCCTGGAAGCGGATGGCATGCATTCCGGAAGTGAGAGGCGCTTGCGGTGTAAATATGATCGCCAAGCGGTCATGGGTCTGGTTGCTCAACGGAGCCCCGTTGTAGAGATACTGGATACCGTCTGTACCGGTCTCATTTTCGATACCAACGGTGGCTGAGCTTCCGTTGCCTTGGTCCCCTCTCATCGTATGATATTGGAGCAGAATGTTATTGCTCCCTTCATATAGGACGATCTCAAATGTGTAAGGCTGGGAACCACCATAGCGCTGTACCTCGTGCCATTCGATCACCGTGTAGCGGTTCGGCGCTACACCAAAGGTCTGGTAGTAAAGGGCTGAGGAGTCGCACACCAGATCATCCCAGAAGGCGGCGATGAAATTGTTAGGAGACTCAGCACCAGGTATGCCCGTGTTGTCGAACTCGCCGCTACCCGAGCCGAAAAGGACCTGCCCATTCGTATTGACAAAGAGTTGGGTGTAAGGCTTGCCAAAGAACTTGAAGGCGAACCCGAGAGGGAAGGGGCCTAGCGACTCATCATCGCCTCCGGGGAGGGCTGTACCGCCGGTGGCGTCAATCCAGTTGAAAGTGATGCCTCCGCCATCGCTATCCGCCCAGTCATAAGCCTTCACCGCGGGGTGGCCTGCAGGAACGGTGCCTTGCCATTCGATGCGGTTGGAGCTTGGGTTATATGCCGCGCCGCCAGTGAGTGTGTCTGTAACATAGGTAAGATGGAGAGGGATCGCATCCACAAGATGAACCCCCGAAGCCCTTACCAGACTATTGTTGGTCAGGGTGATGGCATAGGAGAGCAGATCACCGGAGGTTGCGACCATCGGATGTACTATCTTGCGGGAAGCCGACAAGTTGGGAACGGCGATCAGCGTCGTCACTGTTACGGTGTAAGGCCCGCAGACGCCATCGCCAATGATGGCCGTATCGGTGATCGAGTGGCCGCTGGTCACATCGCTATCTACCTGAACCTGGAAGGTAAAGCCTTTGCTGGCCCGCGGCGGCATCGTGCCTGACCAGGTGATAGCGTTCGCGGCGTCGTCGTAAGTCGCGCCACCCGTGACGCTACCAGCGACGTATGTCGTCTGCTGCGGAATGCGGTTGTAGAAACTGGAGGCGGGCAGTTCTTCCTGGCCGGCATTGATCAAAGACAGGGTGTATGTCAGGATGGAACCAGGCGGGACCGATTCATCGCTCACATGCAGGATAGAGTACATCAGAGAAGAGCCGACACTGAGCGACTCGTTGAAAGCGGTGTAGCTGCCATTCCAGCCGGAAATGGCATAGAGGCTGCCACAAGCAGCGGCCAAGCCGAGCGTGCGACGCCCATGTTGCATGAAAGACAGGCTCTGCCAGGTATCCGTCGCGGGATCGTAGCGTTCTGCGTTGGGAAGGTAGCTATTGTAACCCCCTCCTACCATGTATAGGAAGCCTTCCAGCCCCACCGCGGCCGGCCCCATCCTGGGGATAGCCAGGTTCTTCTTCACTGTCCAATAATCCGCCACGGGGTCATACTCTTCCACATAAGGGAGATCATCGGCAGAGTCGTTGGCTCCCCCGACAATATACACCTTGCCATTCACTACTCCGCCTGCAGCGTAACCTCTGGCATGGGGCATGTTCGCTCGGGATGCCCAGTTGTTTGTGACCGGATCATATTCCCAGGTTGTATCCACGAACCCCTCTCCGCCAACTCCACCGATCACGTATAACTTTCCACCGACGGCGACGGTGACGTGAGCGGAACGGGGCTGAGGCAGGTTGGCAGCACGCGACCAGGTATCGGATGTGGTGTCGTAGACCTCGAAGGTAGCGAGTGAGGTTTCATTGTAACCGCCGGGGACATAGATCTTGTTTCCGATGGCAGCGATAGAGATATTCGAGACAGCGGTCGGTTTGGGTTTGCCCAACCTCCATTGCCTGGCGGCAGGATTATAGATGTGGACGAGGTTCAAGCTTCCGCCGGAACTTTCGCCGCCGATGATGTAGATATTGTTTCCCACACCAGTGGCTCCTGCCCGCGAGCGGGGCACCGGCAGAGGGGTTTCCTCCTGCCAACTAGGAAAGGCAGCGGTTTGCAGCACTGCTTCGGCTGATACGGACGGTTGCGTCAGGGAAGTGGCGGTGACAGTCACCAGGTCGGTGTCGCCGATTGCCGCCGTAACCGGTACGCTCACTCTGACCGTGATGCCCTGAGCGCCACAAGCTGCCAATGTCACAACGCTCATCGGCTGGGAGGTCCCCCTTGCGAGAATGGCGACCGGCCAGCGGTTCCCTCGCGCCGACAAGGCGATGCTATCGGTGTTCTGCCCGGCATTGATGACCTCGGCGTCGTAAAGCAGATATGATCCCATGAAGCCCATTTTGCCCTGCCTGGCCGGCACCAGGTTGACGCCGTATGCGGGACGCTCAGCCCCCAGCCAGGCAAGCACTCGAGCCATGATCTCCTCGCGCACTGTCTGCGGGCCAACTCCCTCCAATCCGAAAGCCAGATAGACGGCCCGCAGATTGCAGTCGTCAATCTGGAGACCTCCATATCCGTCGCCGATGTAGCTGGCCACAGGGATCGCCATGCTATCAGCGGGAGCGATCTCGCTGGGCCAACGTTGGTTTTGCGCGCTGTCCTCAGTGTTCAGAGTGATGGCCAAGCCTTCCAGGATGCTGTGGGCCGTGCCCGCGAGTTGCTCGATGCCGGTTTCATCCCGGATATAGTTGCTGTGTAAGTAATTGCGATAGTAAGACGCCCCTTCGCCACGCTCGACATCCCAGTATCCGATGTCCTGCCCGGCTATGAACAGTCTACCGCCATTGTCTAAATACATCGCTAAAGCCCCCCATGCGTCTATATAGCCTGGAGAGACTTTGGGATGTGACCAGACGACAACATCGTAGGCCTGCAAGTCGGCTGCCGTAGGGTTGTCGCGCGGGGGATTCGAGATGTCACGGACATTGTATGAATAGAGAACGACCTTCAAGGCGTCTTCGTAATAGCTGGAGACTCTTTCCTGTCGCCAGACCTCTGCATTGACAATGAGGATCTTGGGTGCTGTGGCCAGGGCAAAATCCTGTTCCACCATTGTGCCCAAAGTGATCAAGATTCCTTCAGCTTTGGCTCCCCTGTACCCTGGGGCATCGGCCAAAGCGCGAATCGTATATACTCCCACAGGGAGCTTGAGTTGGTATTCTCCTGCGCGGTCGGTGTGCGCTCGGATCTCGGTGCCCAGCGCCTCAACGACCGCTGACAGGGGCCTTCCCGTCATCTTGTCGGTCACCCGGCCCTGGATAAAACCGGCAGGACGAGCCTGCAATGCAAAGTCCAACTGGGTGGTAGTGCCGCGCAGCACTTCGATACGGTGAACCGTCTTAGGCGCATAGTAGAAATGGCTTGCCACAACATCATACAAGCCGGATGCCACGCTAAAGGTGTAGAACCCTTGTGCATCTGCCACCGTCTTGGCCATGCCGCCATGCTCAAGGCTGATCATGGTGATTAGCGCGCCATCAATGGGGCCGCCGCTCTGTTGATCTGTGACCCGCCCCCAGAATGTGCCATGGGGGATCACCGTGCGTACCGCCTGATAAGCGTCAATCAGTCCCCAACCGTAGCTATTATCGGGGCCAGGATCGCCTAGCTCCAGGGCGGTCTGTAAGATAATCTCTTCAGTTCTAGTGATGGTCAGTGTTGGATTCGCTCCCTGCCCAGCCAGGCGGTTATACTTTCGGTCGGCGTGCCATAGCAACGCGGCCAGGCCAGCGACGTGCGGCGTGGACATGGACGTGCCGTTCCAGCCTCGTTCATATCGGCCACCGGGCACGCTGGAGTAGATGTCAACGCCAGGAGCCACCACCTCCGGCTTGATTTCTCCCCAAGGAGACGGCCCCCGGCTGCTAAAGTCGGCGACCTCGTTGGCAATATCGGTCGCCCCGACGGCAAAAGACTCGCGGAAGCTGGCGGGCGACCCCACAGTCCTCGGCTCAGGCCCTTCGTTCCCAGCAGCAAAAGCGGAAAAGATGCCCGCAGCCCGCCAGGCGCGAACAGCCGGCTGGAAGGTGATATCCGATCCATCATCGCTTCCCCAGGAGTTGGAGACAATATCCGGGGCTTTGGAGGGGTCCGGGTTTGCCCCCAAGATGTCAGTGGGGGCCAGGATACACTGAAACCCCTGAAAGATGATCGAGTCCGAAGATTGGCCTTTATCGGTGAAAATCTTCACGGCGACCCAACGAGCACCGGGAGCCACGCCGATGGCATGGGAGCCATCAGGCTCTGACCCCACTATGGTACCCATAGTGTGGGTACCATGGCCGTTGCCATCGCCAGGTGCGCTCGGATAGGTACCGGTAGGGTCAAACCAGTTGTAGTTGTGCTCTGTCCGGTCCCCCTGGTAGCCCCGATATTTGCTCAGGAGAGCGGGGTGTTGATAGTCAACGCCGGTGTCCATATTGGCGACGACGATACCCTCGCCCGTGACACCGAAACTCCCCCAGACCAGGTCCGCTTTGACTTTCGAAATGTTCCAGGGGGACTTGCCCTCATCCCCGCCCACAGGCTCGGCCTCTGGCCGAGGAGGAAGATAACGCGGGCGATCATATCGAACGAACTCCACCTCAGGGCGGGAAGCGATAGCCAGCAAGGCGTGCAGGTCGCCGGTGACGGCCAATCCGTTGAAGACCCAATACGCTCTGAAGGCACTGACGTGACCGGCGGCCCTTTCGGCTTGCAGTACACCCAGGATTTCCCGCTGCGTGAGTTCTGCTATCTCGCGCAAGGCGGCAACGACGGCCTGCCGGCGCTGGACCTTATCTGGCATAGATGCGGCTTTGCTCAGGTTTGCCTGTTGGCGAAGGTATACGATGAAGGGAGCCTGCCTGGGGTGAGCGGTGGCCAGGGCAGGCTTGTCCACCGGCCCGGCCTGGTCAAGCTCTTTGAGAAGTTGCGGGTCTATCTTGACCCGCAGAGAAAGAGGAATAAGCCCGTCTTTCTCCCCTTTGGTTTCCACATTTGCCACTGGACTGCGATAGGGTAAGCCCTGCACTGTCGCCAAAGGGTGAAGGGTAAAGAGCAAAAGAACAATGCA
>CAYPON010000036.1:0-13388 GCA_964412315.1 uncultured Anaerolineae bacterium
TCGCCGATAAAGTTGAACGTCAAGACGGCCACGATGACAAAGAAGCCAGCGATGAGCAGCCATGGGTGCAGGATAATCACGGTGACATTCTGAGCATCCTGCAGCAAGGTGCCCCAACTGACCATGGGCGGCTGTATGCCCAGCCCCAGGAAGCTCAACGCGGTCTCGGCCAGGATCATCCCTGGGATGGAAAGCGTGGCCACCACGATGATGTGGCTGAGGGCGTTGGGAAGCATGTGCACAAAGACGATGCGCCAGTCAGAGGCCCCCGCCGCCCGGGCGGCAGAGGTGTAATCCATCTCGCGGTAGGCCAGCACCTTGGCCCGCACCTGCCGCGCCAGCCCCGTCCAGTTCACCAGCGACAGGATGATGGAGATGGCGAAGTAGCGTTTGACCGTGGACCATTCCGGCGGCAGCGCCGCGGCGAACGCTGCCCAGAGGGGGATTTGCGGAAAGGACATCAGCACCTCGATGCCGCGCTGCATCAGCATGTCCGTCGTCCCGCCAAAATAGCCCGAGGCCGTCCCCAATGCCGAACCAAAGATGATCGTCAAGAAGACGCCGATCAGCCCCACGGAGAGCGACACCTGGCCACCATGAAGGATGCGGACCCAAAAATCCCGCCCCAAACGGTCGGTGCCGAGGATGTGACAGCTTCCCGGCTTGTCCACACCGAATAGATGGATGTCCGTAGGTATGAGGCCCAGCAGCCTGTACGGCTTGCCCCGCACGAAGAAGCCGATGGGATATATCTTGCTGCGATCGGGCTTGTGCACATATTGCAGAGAGTGCGTGTCCAGCGACGTTTCCGTGCCGTAGACGAAGGGCCGCCAGTGGAAGCGCCCCTGCGGATCAACAAATTGCGGCAACTGCGGCGACAGATACATCAAGTCCTGATTCATCTCATTGTAGTCATAAGGGGATAGGAAATCGGCAAAGATCACCAGCAGATAGAGCACCAGGAGAACGATGCTGCTGGCGACGGCGAGGCGGTTGCACAGGAAGCGCCGCCACATGAGCTGCCAGAGGGAAAGCCGACCGATGTCCGATGGCGCGGTGAGCCTCTCCTCTTCGATGGCGGGGGCAGCAAAGGCGACGTTTGAGCGTTTCGTCATGATAACTCCTTCAGCTACTCATAGCGGACGCGCGGGTCAATCCAGGCCAGAAGGATATCGGCCAGGAAGTTGCCAACGACCAGCATGACGGCCATAAAGATCAGAAAGGTGATGGCCAGGAACATGTCCTGTTGGATCAGGGCATTGAAGTACATGGGGCCTGTGGTCGGCAAGCTGAGCACGATGGAGACCACTGTGGCGCCGGAGATGATGCCGGGCAGGCTCATACCCAAGAGCATGATCAAGGGATGGACGGCGTTGCGCACGGCATGTTTCAGGATCACTAGCGTTTCCGACAGCCCCCGCGCCCGCGCCGCCTGGATATACTGCATGTTGACGATGTCCAGCAGGTTGCCGCGCATCATGCGGATGAGGCCGGCCGTCCCGCTGGCACCCACCACCAGGATCGGCACCCAGAGGTGTTTTAACAAGTCCAGGAGCTTGTCCCAGCCCCAGGGCGCGTCCACATACTTTTGTGAGAAAAGCCCGCCCACCGATTGCTTGAAGACGGTTTGGGCGATGACCATGAGCACCAGGGCAAGCAGAAAGCTGGGGACGGAAAGCCCAGCCAGGCCGAGCAGCGTGAAGAAGTGATCCCCCGCCGTGTATTGGTGCGTGGCCGAATAGATGCCGATGGGGATCGCCACCACCCACGTGAAGAGGAGGGTGGCAAAGGAGATTAGGACAGTATAGCCGATTCGCTCCCAGATCAACGTCTTGACCTCTCGGTTGTACTGGAAGGAGAGGCCAAAGTCGCCTCGCACGAATCCGGACAGCCATTTCGCATACTGCCAGTATAAGGGCTTATCGAGGGCGAAGCGCTGTTTGATGCTCTCTATCTCCGCTTGCGAAGTGAAGGTTCCTTGCACCTGGCGCTGCGCAATATAAAAGTCTACGTAAGTGCCGGATGGGAGGTTAATGATGATAAAGCCGACAATGGAGACAAAAAATAATGTCGTCAGCATATACGCGAAACGCCGAGCTATATAAGCTAACACGCTATGTCCTCTTCTCCTGGTAGGGGCAGAGCATCAAACGGCGCGGCCATAAATGAGCCGCGCTAGAAGCGGGCAAAAGACCACGCATTTCCAGCCGGCCTCGGCCGGCTTTAGCTGTTAGCTCGACCATCTGATGGTCGAGAAGGCTGCGCGATGCGCATGGGGCAAAGCATTTCCCGCCGACGTGTTGCCAGCGAGGCTTTTCCCATATAACGACGATTTCCTCATGGCGAGAAGCCTGACTGGAAATGCTTTGCCCCTACAACCGACACGTCATGCAATATGCCCACAATATCATGAGGGGGAAGAGCTATCCTCCCCCTCTTTAGTCTTGGTTCGTAGTACGCGCTTCAGCGCACACTACGAACAGGATTTGTGTCTACTAATCCTTGAAGTACATCTGTTCGGGATAGATGGCGGCGAAGTAGGCCATGATCCAGGGATTGGTGAAGCCACCGGTGCCTAACTGCTCGCGGGTGGGAACATTGCCAACGTTGTTCTTGAAGGCGACGATGGTCGGCAGGTTGGCCACTGTGCCGATGAGGAACGGGCCATAATCCAGGTGGATCTGGATCATGTCCAATACATAATTGTCCCGCTTGATATCATCCGGCTCGATCTTGGCCTTGTCGTAGATCTCTTGCAGCTTGAACACGGGATCGTCCTTGGGCGGCTCCTCGCGCGGTGGGTTGCGGTCGCGCGGGTCCTTGTCCAACTCGGTGCCCTCCTTGGCCGTCCCTTTGACCTGATACCATTGGCCGTAGAGAGGCGCCCAGCGCTGAGGTTCCATAGGCACCAACCAGGCCGGGAAGACCATGTGGTTCGGGCCGTCGCCCACCTCCCAGGCGCCTCGGATATCCCTTGTGCCTTTCTGGTCCAGGACAGTAAGCTCCGCGCCGGGGATGGGGTTAAGGAGAGTCTTCAGCCCCACCGCCTCCCAGTTCTCCTTCACGATCTGGTTGGCCAAGATATAGTCGCTGCCAGCCGTGGCGTCATAGTCCATGCGCAGCTCTAGCTTCTTGCCGTTGGGCAGCTCGCGCCAACCATCCTTGTCCTTGTCCACCACTCCGATCTCGTCCAGATACTTTTTCGCCAGTTCGGGATCGTACTTGACGGCCAGGTCGCGCCACTTCTTGTACATCTCTTTCCCGCGCTCGGTGCGATGGTACTCGACCGCCTTCGGGCTGAAGGTGCCGGTGGTCAGTTCGCCCAAGCCGTAAAAGACCATCTTCTGCACCTTGGCCCGATCTATGGCGTGGGAGAGAGCGCGCCGGAATTTAGGCTCGCGGTAGACCTTCACCTTATCCGGATCGGGGTGGTTGTGGTTGCAGAAATAGACCGGCCCGGTGCCGGAGCCGCCGTCCCACAGCTCGGTATGGAAGCCGACCCGCGCCTCCTCATTGCGGAAGAGGGAGAGGTCGCTCAGCGCCAGGTACTTGCAGGCGCGCATGCACATCTCCGTCTCGCCGGAGAGCATCTTGAGCTTGACGACCTCCAGGTTCGCCACGAAGGTGACGTCCACCTTGTCAATGTAGGGAAGCTGGTTGCCCGCCGTGTCCACCCCATAGTAATAGGGGTTGCGCTCCAGGACCCATCGCTTGCCAGCCTCGTGTTGTACGGTCCTCCAGGGGTTGAGCGTCGGGCACTCAGGGTTAAGGGTCCAGTCTATTTTCTGGTCGAACACCTTGTAGTCGGTGTACTGCTTGTTGTACTTGGGGTGGAACTGAGAGGCATAGTGCTTGGGCACGACGACCCTGCCGCCCGTGCCGGGCATCCCATTGGGCCACATGGCGAGGCGATCCGCCAGAAGTGGCGCGGAGGCAGCGAACTTGATCTTGAGCGTAAAGTCGTCCACCTTGGTCATCTGCGCGGACTTGCCGCCGGCGATCAGCCAGTCCTCCACCACGTCGGATTGGTCCGTGTTGACGCACATATCCTCGAACCAGAAAATGATGTCGTCCACGGTGAGCGGCTGGCCATCCGACCACTTGGTGCCCTTGCGCAGAACAATGGTCCACTCCGTCGCGTCGGCGTTGCGCGACCAGCTCTTGGCCAGGCCGGGCCGCTTATCCAGGCCGTCTTTGACCCAATGGACCAGCGAGTAGCCATACATGCCCATGACCATATGGTTAATGCTCCGATGGAAAGCGTGCCAGGTGCCGCCATATTTGCCGATGCGATCATAGGGCGTGATGACCAGCGGCTCAGTGGGCAATCGCTGATCCACCGGCGGCAGCTTGCCCGCCTTGACCAACTCGGCGAGCATGGGCGCTTCTTTGGGCTGCGGGATCGGCGTCGCCGTGACGACCACTTGCTTGGTCACTTCCTTGGTCACTTCTTTCGTCACTTCCTTGGTCACTTCCTTGGTGATAGGTACTTCCTTGGTTACGGGCACCTCCTTGGTCACGACCACCGTCTCCTTGACGGGAGTGGGTGGGGGGGCGCACGCCGCTATCAACATACCGACCGCAGTCATCGCTGAGGCCCGCAGAAACCCCCTGCGGGTGAGTTCTTGCTTTATCATAGCTTTTCCTCCTTGAAAATATGGACCGGCGCATCGCTTGCCTGGAGATGCAAACAGGCTCCAGGGCCGAGCCCGGGGTTTTCCTACCGAATCGTCGGATGTTGTGGGCCCGAAATGCTCCAGCCCCCGGCTGGCCCACACAACCGGGCTGGAGAGCTGTACCATCTACGGTTACCTGTTGCGCCACCTCCTTTCTTTTGCCCGCCGAAGCAAAAACAGGCAAGACGTGATGCCAGTGGCATTATATCTTGCCCGTTGAGGATAAGCTTGCTGAATGCTTTGTCACCGCAGATCCTCCTCCGGTTCAAGGGCTGGCTCGTCCTCGAAGCAGCCTCCTCCGAGCCTTGTTACTATTTGTGTATATTATCCGCCAAAATACCTGGTTTGTCAAACGTAGCGCGTACAAAATGAAAAGCCGTGCCCACCGGTTTGGTGAACACGGCTTTCAGTTGCCGGCCTCATCATCGTTGGCGGCGCAGGAGGAGAGGCAGTTGAAGATCCTTGGCCGCCAGCCAAGAGGTGTAGCGAGCAAACTCTAGCCCGAATTGGGTGATCACGCCAGGGTAGTGGGGGTATCGCCAGTCAAAAAGCGATCCATTGTAGCCCACAAAGGTCTCCAGGTCAATGATCTTGTCGTTCAGGCTGTACCAGGCCCACTGCTGTACCAGACGGTGGCCGTCGGCAGAGTATCCCAGCAACTCGTCGGCGGCGGATAGGAGATAGTCGAAGCTATCGCGCATGAAAGCCTTGACCACCTCGTCGCCGTATTGCGGATCTCCACCTCCCAGGTACTCGGAGGGCATCAACACCCCGTACTCGGAGATGATGAGCGGCTTTTCTCGCTCGCCGCGGGCGCGCATCCACTGACGAAAGTGGAGAACGTGCTGGCGGAAGATCCCGATGTTGGCGTTATCGTAGACCGAGTAGAGCATCCCTTGATCTGCGGAGATGCCGGGAGGTATGCCGCAGCCCCAACCGTGGCGGTCTTCGCGCAGGATCTGGTTGTGAATGCTCCAGACATCCACCGGCATCCGCTGGCCGTAAGCGGCCTGGTATTCGTACAAGACCATATCCAGCCACTGCAAGCGAAGAGGCGTCGGCTGTACGATATTCGGCGCAGCCAAGCGCGCCGTGGGATCGCGCCCTTTGATAAAGTAGTAGAGGCAATGATAGATGGCGGCATAATCAGCGGGGAAACGCTCATCCTGCTCCTGCGTGTCCGGCTCGTTGCCAATGAGCCAAAGTACACCGGGGTTAGCCTCCACTGCACGCCCCAGCCCAGAGGCTTCCCAGAAGGCCTCACAGCCTTCTTGGTCTAACGGAATGGCGATGTCGCGGACGCGCACCACCTGAGCATACTGCATCCCATGAGGGCGGGCGGCCCTTTCGCGGAAGCGATAGTCGAGGTACCAGCCGACACGAAGGCGTCCTACATCGTAATGGGTCACTTCACCATACTCGAGGGCGACGTTGATGCCGAAGCGGTCAAGAGGGAAAGGATAGAGGGAAGTTCCCTGTCCCGCCACAATCGCGGCGAAGGCCAGCGAGCAAAGGAGAGCAAAGCTAGAGAAAAGCGCCGCACGGAAACCTTTCCAGGGCAGGACAATGGGCTTTGCAGAGCCAAGAGCTTGTCGAAGGCGTGCCCACAAGCGGAGAAGCCCTGCCGCGTCCGGTTCACGCAAACAGGGAACGACCTTCGCGTAATCTCCTGTTGCTATGTGCGATCCCTGTCCGGCGGAAGAATCACCAGATCGTAGGGTTTGCGACATTCGAAGTGATCCCTTGTCGGCCACCAGCGTGCCACCGTCCGCCCGCCACAGATGTATTTGACCAGTGGGCCATCCTCCGCGCTGAGGCTGACCACAGTCACTGCTGGCCGCCATAGCCGCGATACCAGGCCGCTCCTCCGCAGCCAACGATACGGCCTCCGCCCTATGCGCCGGGCCAGTTCGCACAAAGGATGCCAGGCGTGAAGGAAACGGACACGGAGCAGGCCCAGCCATCCACCGCTTACAGAGCGTGTCCTGCCGCCGCGCTCGACGTGCGTCACCCGTCCTACCAGGTTTTCCGCGGTCACTAGGCCGGGGTCGGGACAGGGATTGCTATCTCCCTGCGCGACCAGCCCGCCTGGGACCACGCCTACGATCCGATGTACTAATTCTACGGTCTCGCCCTGGCCATTCAGCGTGCGGTAGATCACCACATCGCCCAGATGGAGTTCAGCCAGCGAGACAGACTCCACAGTGAGGCCATCACCGACACAAAAAGTGCCCTCCATGCTGCAACCACGGTAGCGAAGAGTGCCATCAGGAGCCGAGCTCGGCATCAATCACCCTCCAAAAATCGGGCGACTTGCGAAAGGAAAGCTCGTAACCGGGGACACTGCGGGCGATGGCAGCAGCATTGCGAAAGGCCTGTTGAGTCCAGGGAGCAAGGAGGTCTCGCCCATCCATAACCATGTAGTCTAGGATGCTCTTCGCCAGGTGCGCGTATATCGCCTGAGAACCAAGCGCCGTGAGGCGGTTGGTGTCGCCTTTCCTCAGCAGGAAAACGGCGCGAAGAACAGGAGCAATGTGGCAATCATCACGTAGAAGCAAGTAATCCTCTCCCAGGCGACCCACCAGCAACCGATCGTCATGGATGACAGCGCCTTGCGCATACTCGCTCAAACCGGCGACTGTGCTCTTGCCGGCACCAGATGGCCCCAGGAAAAGATAGCCATAGCCATGACGCGACACCCCGGCGGCGTGCAGCGGCGTTCCTCCGTACAGGACATGCCAGTACACAGCCAGCGTTCGTATGATGTGGATGATCCATTTGACATGATCCTCAGGAGTCTTCAATGCATCGCCCGGAAGCAAGGCAAAGAAGGCTTTCCCACCGCCATCAATATCCTGGAACAGGAGTTTGTTTCTCTCAACAGATTTACCCAGCGCATACAGGTCACGCCACGCAGCCAGGACTCGGGGGCTGGGTTCGTGCAGTCCCTGATGCGCCCGCGACCACGTTTTGGCAATGGTCTGCCATTTCGGTTCGGCGATGGCATCCGCCCAGGGCGGAACGATGGTCAAAGTGCAGTCCGGCACCACATCGCGTCCCCGCACCCATGAGGGGACTCGCCCTGACACTTCCTGAAGATGCCGACTTGTCCTGCCCTCGCAAGCTAGCACGGCTATGGAACAACAACCGTACTGTAAAAAAAGCATATCCTTACGGGCCTGGGATGACGCCGGCCAAACAACTCGATAGACTAGGAGTGCCGCCCGTGACACAGGTAAGACCCGTGGCTATGTTGCCGGAGGTACAGCCGAGGTCGGCCGTCGATCCCGCGGCACATCCTCCTCCCATCGCCATCGCCCGGGCCCTATCAAGCAACTGCGCATGGGGTTTCTCATATCTTGGTTTTCTTGTCTTCATCTTTGCACCCTCCATGATGTAATGTATCAAGCTGCGTCCCCCCGCTGAAAGTACGTTTCCTGAGACCGGGAAAGAGTCCTTTCTGATCTGCCAGATCACAAAACCAGAAAGGCGCTAGCAGATTTCGCGTGTGGTGGTAGTTGTCTGCCACGCAGAAGCCCAAACACACATCGCGAAATAGACAGTCACCACAGATTCCCTCCAGCTTGGAGGGAAGGCCTTCGCGGATCTGCCGTATGATGGGATGGGTAGCCCACACCCTCTCGACCCGATCCTTCCCAAGCAAGCCAAAGACAAACACCTGATCCTGCACCCCGATGCCGCATAAGGCGAGATGGCCGGTATGAAGTATACCCAAAATGTGGAAAATGTCACAACTGTCGCATCCGCCGCGATGGGCCAGACGGCGAAGGCGTTGAAAGGCTGGTGGCCAGCTATAGTAGATCGGGATGCTGGCACGATCCTGCAGCTCGGTCTCCACCCAACGCCCGATTTCGATCAGCCGCTCGATCTCGCCTATCCGTTCCTTAAACCGTGCTCCGCGTCCAGTCTCCTGGATGATGTTTAGTTTCAAGGACGAGCAACCCACAGACTCTGCCCACCGCGCTAAAGGCTCAACTTCCTCCAGGTTGCCCTCGTATAGGCTCATGATGACTTGCGGACGATAGCCAGCCTCGACCAGATGCCTGACGCCGTCTTGGGCTTGGGCGAAGCTCCCCGCAACCCCGCGCATGTAATCGTGTGTGGCAGGAGTCGCGCCATCAAGGCTTACGGATATGAATGTCACCGTGGTCTTGTCGTGCAAATAGCGCGCCCACTCCCTGGTAAGCAAGGTCCCGTTGGTCTCGACCGTCACATCCAATCGTCGCGCGGCCGCGTAATCCAGCATCCTCCGCATCTGTGGGTGAATGAACGGCTCGCCCCCTGTGAACTTCAAACGGGTTAACCCCAGCGGTTCACCTTCGCGGATGGCCTGCTCGAACAGATCAAAAGGCAAGCTCTTCTCGCCGGTATCATCGCTTGTGCGAAGAAAGCTGGGAGTGATCCAACAGTGACGACAGGCAAGGTTGCAGGCTCCGGTCACGTAGAGATAAAAGGCGCGCAGCGGCGGAGTACCCTCGGGGAGTTGGATTTCAGGTCGAGACATAGCTATCTCCTAGACACGGCTATGGTGTCTCGAGCGCGCCGATGAACCCGCTGTCGGTCATCTGGCTGATGAACTCCTCGACATCGGCGGCCACCTCCCCCTGGGGGACCTCATCAAACTCGGCCTTGAGGGCAGCGCTGATCTCGCTCGCTGTACGGCCCTGCGCGCAAAGCTTCCAGATATAAAGCCCCGTGCTGTTCAATAGTTGTACCCGATCTGTATCAGGGTCATAAAGTAGCCCGCCATCTTCGTCTTCTTCTCGCAGATTGACGTCCGGGTTTTGAATGTAGCGCTTAGCATTCATGGCATTTCCTTCCCAGGAACCTTGTACTAGCCACAGATACTGCTCTCTTAGCAGCCATTCGCAAAGGGCATGAACCGCCTCAGTAGCTTCTTCAGGGGTTGAGGCGAAGGCCACAGCGTAATCCTTCACCACTTCATCAACAGTCCGCTGTCCATCCAAGTGGTTCAGGATCCAGGTTTGCCGGGTATCGAGCTCAACCAGCGTCTGGTTACATAGTATAAGCAAAACTGCGCCGCTGTCAAAGTGCTCGATAACCACATGCCGCGCAAGGGCTAGGACAGCTAGCTGTCGAGTGCTTGCAACCAACGTTCTATCTCTATCTGCTGATTCCAGAGAAGCCTCATATCCCTCTTCCCTGTGAACAACTGCAACAGCGTAAGGCCACGGCGCCGAAGCAGGTCAAACGGACGCCAGAGATAAGTCAACCAGAGTCTGGGCCCGGGTGAGAAAACCTTGTAAATCGCAGCCATGGCCTGGGGCGGCGGAAAGACAACGCTCAGCAGGCGGCAGCCCCTTGCTACCCATTTCCTCCCCACCCATGCGTTAACAATAGTGACGGGGACACTGGCCCCAGGCATCCTCCAGAGCATCTCCTCGGCCCATTGCAGATCGAACGGCCCTTTCTGAGCTGACCACAGCCATATCCGAACCTCTTCCGGCACCGCGCCGGGGGCAAGGATACGCTCAACTAGTCCTAATGCAAGCTGAAGACAGGCTCGCCACCCCTCACTCCTCACTCGTGCCGCCAGAGCAGCCCACTCCCTCTCCCCCCACGAGGCAATCAGATGACTGATGTCCAGCACCGGCCGCAGGCCGAGCGCGAAGCGGTGCTGTACAAAGGCATGTCGCGTCAGGTAGAGAAGCTGATCCACCGGATCCAGGACAGGCAGCCGCACTCCCTGGACTTCCACCTCTGTCAGGCGCTCCCACAGGAGGGCCGTTGGCATGGGCAGTTTGTCTTGCGGCCTCGTCAGCGCCCAGTGCAAGTCTATGTTGCAGCCAACCTCCTGGGGAAGCAAAGGTGATGAATGGAAATATTGCTGCCGCGCCCACCCTGATGGCCGCGATGGCAAGTATCCCAAAGACCGCAAAGCCGCTTCCGCTTTGTCCACTATCTCTGTGCGAACCAACAGGTCTATGTCGCCGAAGGGCCTCAAAGTCAGATCAGGATAGTGTGCTGCTGCAGCAGCTCCCTTCAGCACGGCGAACTCCACCCGCGCGTCCCGTAGCGCTTGGACGACTCTGCCCAACCGCTCAAAAGCATACCATTTGAGAACCTGCGCTTTCCGGAACTCGAGGAGCAAGTCCGCCCGCAAACGATCCGGCAAAGATGACGCGAACGGCCGCAGCGCATAGTACAGGGCGGGGATCAGGCTCTGCGAGGTCGCAGCCGCCGCAACCTCCGTCCAGGGGCAAGGATGCGGTGGCCCCTCTCCTCGCAATATAGCGTACAGAACCTGTCTGATTTCGCTTTCCGGTGCGCTGCTTGCTATGCTTCACTCTCCCTGGACTTGCGCTGCGGATCGGCCAAACTCATCTCTCGGATGGCGACCCACCCTCAGGGTACAGGATGCTCCCCCTGGGCGTCCGGTTGGGAAGCGTGGATGCGATGAGATCGTGCGCGGTCGGATGCCCGTGAGAAGAGATTCGATGGAAGAAGCCGCTCCAGGAGGCCTTTGCGACGCCGACGTCGGCGGACAGCCTGACCCCCTTCGCCGGAATCGTAATAGTAGTAGTAGTAGTAGTAATAGCCCCCCTGTTGCCTGCTGATCTTGTTCATAACCACGCCGAGAAGTTGGGCTCCCACTTGCCGCAAAGCTTCGACGGCGCGCCGGCAAACCTCGGTTCGCGTCTTGCCCATTTCCGTGACCAGCAACGTCCCCTGCATCTTTTTGGCGAGGATGGCGGCATCCGCCACGGCCAGCACAGGAGGGGTGTCGAACAGCACTAGATCCGCCTCGGACTTGAGCGCTTCGATGATCCCGTCCATGCGCCGATGTTCCAGCAGCTCGGCCGGGTTCGGCGGCCTAGGCCCACTGCATAGTAGACGTAGAGTGGGGATATCGGTGGGCACGAGGGCATCCTGGACGCTCAGTTTATCATCCAGAATCATGCTGGTCAAGCCAATGCTATTAGGCAAGTTGAATAATTTGTGCAGGGATGGACGTCGCAAATCGGCATCCACCAGGATCACCCGCTTGCCCGCTTGCGCCACCGTTACGCCGAGGTTGGCGATGGTCGTGGTCTTGCCTTCCCCGGCACTGGCACTGGTGATCGTCAGGGTAGATACCGAGTTTCCGACATTGGTGAATTGCAGGTTCGTGCGCAAGATGCGATACGCCTCCGCCGCTGGCGACTTGGGAAAGGTAAGGGTGACAAGTCCCTCGTTCAGTGCCTTGATGTTCTCGATGAACGCGATAGCGCCCAGGGCTGTCAACCCCATGGCTCGTTCGCAATCTTCAGGAAGTTTGACCGTGTCGTCCAGGTATTCGATGAGGAAGGCGGTGCCGACGCCAAGCATGGCCCCGACGACAGCAGCGAGGAGGGTGTTGGTCATTGTACGGGGGCCCACCGGACTTCTGGGCAACTGAGGCGGATCAACGACCACCAAGTTATCCATCGCTCCGGCCTCGGACAGGCGTATATCCTCGTAGCTCTTGAGCAGGCTGGAATAGCTGCTCCGATATTGGACGAACGTGCTCTCCAGACGGGAAATCTCGGCTGTGTCAGGCGCAGAGGCGGAGCGCGCTTGCTCCAGGGCTTTTTGCACTGCTTTCATGTCCGTCTCTACCATAGCTAACTGCGCCAGCAGAGCCTCCTTGGAGGCCGCATACCGGCTCTGCTGCAACGTCTCGTTCTGCGCGATGAAAACCTTGGGGATGGTGTCGGCGACCAGAACGGCCAACTGTGGATCAGGATGCTGCACGCTCAGCTCGATCAGTTGCGTATCCCGGATGACCTGCACACTGATCCCGCCAAGCGATGCCCCGTCTCCCAGTTCCAAACGACGGCGAGTCTCCTGCAGGATCGGGCGGCGGGTGAGGAGCTGGCTGTAGGTGCGGGCCAGCCGCTCGCTGATCATCAAGGAGGTGTAGTCGGTCATGCTCGGGTTCTTGGCCTCGTTGATCCAGAGAATGGTCGTCGCGCGATAGATCGGCGTCATGCGGCGGCTTACGAAGAAAGCCGCCCCCGCTGCCAGGACCATCGTCAGGGCGATCAGCCAAAGCCACTTTAAGAAGAGGGTGAAATATTGTCTAAGCTCCATGTTTCCTCGACTTCTATGAAGTAAGCGCTTTATATCCAGATTATACTGATTTTTGGGTCGCCGTCCAAAATCATGTCGGCGTGTAGCGATCGGCCCCCAAAAGCAGTTTGGTATCTAATGGTGTCGAGCGGCCAGATATGTCTGCCAGAGAAAGGCCGCGCCTAGTATCCCCCAGATAGCCCGTTCCCACCAGGCGCGCGAGGTGGCGAGCAAACCGGCGGCCAGGAGCGCCATCCCCAGCCTGAAAGATAGCTGAAACGCTCTCCGAGCGAACGAGTGTCGCAGGCGAATTCTATGAGTATGGGCGTACCAGTCGGCATAGCTCCAAGCCGCCAGGACAACCGCCAGCCCCAATACCCAAAAGCCATTGGCGACCGTACCCCACCAGTCAATCAGCCGTGCCCACCTCCAAGTATAGACGCCATAGGCTTGCTGTCAAACCGATCATAGCCCAGGCCAACACTGCTGGCTTGGTGCCCCAGGTCGCAGCGTCCAGCAAACCGTGGATGACCAGAGCCGCATGGCTGCCTAGAAGGCCCGCCGCCAGAGGCCCGGCCGATGCCCAGAAGCGGCGCGGCTCGTCGGAATCTCCCCGCGCGTCATGGCCTACAAGGTCAA
>CAYPON010000036.1:13398-17156 GCA_964412315.1 uncultured Anaerolineae bacterium
CTCCCAGGCCGGGAGCCGCGCTCGCCGATAGACATCAACCGCCATCCAGACAGACAGACCGAGCAACGCCAGGTAGGCGATCAGGCCAGGAAAGCCGAGATCCACCCCCACCTGGAGAAAGAGGTTATGAGCGTGCGGGATCTGCGCGTTGGGGCCAACCAGGAAGAAGGGGTAGAGGATGTTGGCCACCTGGTTGAAGGTGCCCATGCCGATGCCGGTGAAGGGGAAATCCTGTATCATGTAAAGCGCGCGCGACCAGATCTCCAGGCGGCTCTCCAGGCTGGCCACCGCCCCGCCGGTGAAAAGGAGCTCGCCAAGCCGAGCCCAGCCGACCTGCCAGCCGAGGGCGGCAACGCCCGCTGCGCCAAGGGGGATCAGCGCGAGAAACCAGCGGTTGCGCAGCAGGAGCACCGTCAGACAGCCAGCAACTGCCGCGAGATAGCCACTGCGCGCCTGAGAAAGAGCGAGGATGGCGGACATGGCCAAGAAGGCCAGGGCTGCGCCCAAGCTAACCGACCAGGATAACCCTAAGCGCTCACAGTGACGTAGGGGCTGAGCAATGGCTATGCTTAGGGCAACAGGCATCACCAGCACCAGCGCGCCCGCCAACACATTGGCGTTGACCGCCTCCGGCATGATCTGGCGAAAGCGATTGTAAAGCGTTGGAATCTGGAAAAGCTTCATGCCACTCCAGTTGGCCATGAGTGGTGCCGCAGCGGATAGGGCCACGCCGGATGAGAGAAAGGCCGCGACAGACCAGGCCAAACGCCGAGGGTTGATCGCCCAATGAGATACCGCTCCCAGAACAGCGATGCCGGCTATCAGGTAGAGAAAGGCCTCCCGCGTGATGTCCGGCAGCGCCGTGACGATAAGGGAAACGCCGGACATGAGAAGGAGCAACAGCAGCGGCCAATCGAGGGGTGTGTGAGCCCAGAAGCGTCCAATGGCAAAGCGGCGGATAATCCAGAGCAGAGGAAAGGCCCCAAGGGCGCAGATGGCCATCTTCGAAGGGCGCAGGATGATAAAGACAGCAACCGGAAGTGTCGCCAGTTCGCAGAATGCTGCCAGGTGTGGGTGGCGAATAGAATCTTGAGTGAGGGTATACGGCGGAGAGGGGTCACAATGAGTCAACGTTCAAATCCGATCGTCCACGAAACCTCTGACAGGCCAAACAGTATCTCGTTCTTGTTGTCGCAACAGGTTAAGCTTCAAGAGTACCCTGGCTGCCAACCAGAGATGTTTTGGCTGTGCTAGAATAAGATAGGGTAAAGCCTTGGCCGCTTCGTCGCGCGTGTACGTAGCGAGGACGCCTTTCGTCGCCTGGCCTAGCCATATCAACAGATGATCGTAGTCGGCTTCGCTGAACTTGTTCAGGATCACCCGCATCAACCACTGCACGCCCAACTCCAAACGAAGCGCACGAAGCTCCCAGGTATAGGAAGTGCGATGCACGATGGCCCTGGCGGCTGCGCGTGCACCTCGCAGCCCGCTGACGACGCCGCCGACCGTCGTGACCTTGACATGGCGTGCCGCATCGCCGACGAGCAATATCCGAGATCCCCCTATCCTCTGTTCAGGCTGCGGAAAATAGCTGTATGCTGGGACTTCCGCCTCCTGAAATTCCAGAACTTCATAGGTGCCTTCGCTGGCAAAGACTCCCAGGGCCTCTTTCGCTTTTGCTGAGTTCTCAGCAGCGACGCCCAGAGCGCCGCTCTCCTTCGATTCCGGGATCAGCCAGTAAAAGAACGGGGTGCATCGCCGGTCGAACCAGATCTGCGTGGTATCGGCGCGGGCATAGGCTGGCAATCTCACCTTTGCCTGCCAAATTCCAAGCTGCTGGTGATGATCTTTCCCGATAGCCTGAGCCACTTGGCTGAATGCGCCATCCGCGCCAATCAGAACTCTCGTCTTGAAATGCTGAACCTGAAGGGTGTCCGGCTGAAGGATGTTCACAACCAACCCATCGCCATCGGGTTCCATAGATGAGAAACGTTGTCGCAGGTTGATCTCGACACCAGCGTCTTGTGCCTTCCGCACTAATAGTTGCACCAGCTTTTCCCGTTCCAGGATCAAGTCAGGCTCCCGAAAAGACATGGTTGTAGACTGGCTACGGGATAAAAGCTGGATATACGGCGTACGGTTCACGATCGCCTCTGAAGGGACAAAGCCCAAAGTATCGCTCAGCTTGGAGGTGACGATAAGGGTTCTGGCTGGCGGGCCTAGCATCTCTGTCTGATCGAAAAGGCGAACGTGCATTCCCTGCCGCGCGAGCAGGTAGCTGGTAAATAGGCCCGCCGTCGAAGCACCGATGACGACGATATCACTTTCTTGCATTTGCTTCCTATGCCCCCTGTTATCTATTTTTCATCCATGGATAGTTCTCATTCCTGCGACGACAAGGTGATTTGACATCACGCCATTTGACAGGTATAATCCAAAACATCAGGCAAATCCATTTTTGTAGGATGAAGGAGAAAATGTCAGATGATTGTAACGCAAGTAGGACGTCGAGGGCAAATCACCATTCCCCGGCCAGTTCGGCAGTGGCTTGAGATCAAGGAGGGCGATCGGATTGCTTTTGTACAGAGCAAGGAGGGAGTGGCCTTGCAGCCTCTTACCCAGACCATTCTCGATCTGCGAGGCAGCGTGCCTGTATCCGGCCCCCAGGATTTCACCGCGATCCGTCAGCAGGTGCTTGAGGCCCAGGCTCAAAGGGTAGGCAAAGTCAACGATGAGGCCTGAGAAGATCTTTGCTGACACCAATCTGTTTCTGCGTTATCTTACCAACGACATCCCTCAGGACGCCGATGCTGTCGAACAACTGCTGCGCCGTGCGATGGCGGGAGAGTTGATCCTGGTAACTAATGTGCTGATCCTAGCAGAGATCGTATGGACCCTGGAATCCTTCTACCACTTGCCCCGACCGGAAATCAAGAAGAGCATATTAGCTATTCTGAACACCCCCGGCCTGGACGTGGTGGACAGCGACCTCATTCTTCAGGCTGTGGTGTGGTATGCAGATCGCCATGTGGATTTCATCGACGCTTTTAACGCTGCCTGGATGCACGGACAAGGGCTGAAAGTGGTTTGCACATTCGACCGAAAGCACTTTGCGCGACTGGAAGGGATTCAGGTGCTCATTCCGGCGAAAGAAACGCCTTGATTGCTATCAAAGCGATGACGCTGCCTCCTGCGTCGAGGGCTACATCCCACAGCGCAAACTGGCGCCCGGGGACGAAGGATTGGTGCCACTCGTCGAAGATGGCATAACCAACAGCAACCGCTAAGGCCAGGCCGCACTTTTTCCATTGTGGCATGAGACCACGCCTTCTCGTACTGTCACCTTGAACTGCCCTAGGGGGCAGGCGAAGGGCCTCCAACTCAGCACTATTACGCACTGCCCGATAGGTCAGGGCGGCCAGGATGGCGTACTCGCCAAAGTGGGCGCCATAGCGAAAGATCTCACCGGCCAACGACCGCGCAGCCAATGGCCCCGGCAGTGTGGAACGTGAAGAGACGAGGAAGATCGCGCCCATCCAGAGGATAACGGGCAGCCAGTAGCGGGCGAAGGATATAATACGCAACTTGCTGGACCTCGCTTGCCATAAGGAAGCCCGGCTTTTGGTGTGAGCGGAATCCGTCAACTATCTGCCCCCCAGGGTGAAGACATCAATGAAGGTCTGGAGCAGGATGGCCAGGTCGAAGTATAGGGATTGGTGCTTGATGTAATAGAGATCATATTGCAGCTTGATCAGCGC